>NZ_JBBMEU010000030.1:0-27245 GCF_040096415.1 Megasphaera intestinihominis | reverse complement strand
CATTGACGTTTGTCAATGTGTCTGCTAGCGGCTCGTGGTTCGTAAACCAATCGCGTTCATTTGGGAAAGCCATTCACGGGATTCCCACAAGCGGGCCGCCTAGCCACACCTGTCCGTTTTGGCAACCGTCCTGCGCCTCTCGTTGGTCGGCACCTGACGGGCCAAAAAGGCTTAGGACGGCCCCTACGAAAGCGGTCCATAGGACCGCGCCACGAAAAAAAGCTTGTCGCACATGCGACAAGCTTTTTTCATCTCTCTATTTGCTTACCAAGTCTTCTTCTACCTGGATGTGGAGTTCATGCAGCTGTTTTTTGGTGACTGTCGACGGAGCTTCGCTCATGGGGTCGATAGCGTTCTGGGTCTTCGGGAAAGCGATGACGTCGCGGATGGACTTGCGTTTGAGCATGAGCATGATCATGCGGTCCAAGCCGAAGGCCAGGCCTCCGTGGGGCGGTGCACCGTATTCGAAGGCGCGGAGGAGGAAGCCGAATTTCTGTTCTGCTTCTTCCGGTGTCAGGCCGATGGCCTTGAAGACGCGCTGCTGTACGTCAGGCTGGTAGATACGGAGGGAGCCGCCGCCGAGTTCGATGCCGTTGAGGACCAAGTCATAAGCCTTGGCATAGACGTGAGCCGGGTCGGTTTCCAGTTTGTCCAGGTCTTCGTCGCGCATGGCCGTGAACGGATGGTGCATAGCGACGTAGCGGTGTTCTTCTTCGCTGTATTCGAACATGGGGAAGTCGACGACCCAGGTGAAGGCGAATTCGTCTTCGTCGATGAGGTTCATGCGGCGGGCCATTTCTTTACGCAGTTCGCCGAGAGCGGCTGCGACGACTTTCGGTTTGTCGGCAATCATGAGGACCAGGTCGCCCTTTTCAGCACCGCAGGCTTTACCGATTTCACGGAGCTTGTCTTCGCCAAAGAACTTCTTGATCTGCGATTTGAGCGTGCCGTCTTCGAGGAAACCGATCCAAGCCAGGCCCTTGGCGCCGTAGTGGCTGACGTATTCGACGAGGCCGTCCAGTTCACGACGGGGAATGTCGGCGTCGCCTTTGACGTTGATGGCTTTGACCTGACCGCCGTTGTCGATGACGCTGCGGAAGACTTTGAAGTCCGTGTCCTTGACGAGTTCCGTGACGTCCGTGAACTTCATGTCGAAGCGCAGATCCGGCTTATCGGAGCCGTAGTTTTCCATAGCGTAGTCCCAGGTCATGCGGTGAATCGGGAGCTTGACGTCGTGGCCCAGGGTTTCTTTGAAGATGTAATGTACCATCTGTTCGACGAGGGTCAGGATTTCTTCCTGGTCCATGAAGGACATTTCCATGTCGAGCTGGGTGAATTCCGGCTGGCGGTCGGCGCGCAAATCTTCATCGCGAAAGCAGCGGGCGATCTGGTAGTAACGGTCCATACCGGAAATCATGAGCAGCTGTTTGAAAATCTGCGGCGACTGCGGCAGGGCGTAGAATTTGCCTTCGTTGACACGGCTCGGTACGAGGTAGTCACGGGCGCCTTCCGGCGTGCTCTTGCAGAGTTCCGGCGTTTCGATGTCGATGAAGCCGTGTTCGTTGAGGAACGTGCGCATGGCATGTTTTACTTTATGGCGCATGATGAGGTTCTTCTGCATTTCCGGACGGCGCAGGTCGAGGTAGCGGTATTTGAGGCGGATCTTTTCGTCGACGTCGATGTTGTCTTCAATATAGAACGGCGGCGTCTTGGACGAATTGAGGATACGCAGTTCTTCGCAGCGGATTTCGATGGTCCCGGTCTTCATCTTGGGGTTGATCGTATCTTTATCGCGCATGCGGACGATGCCGCGTACAGCCAGGACGTATTCCGTACGTACCTGTTCAGCTTTATCGAAAGAAACCTTTTCATAGTCCGGCGAAGCGACGACCTGTACGATGCCCGTACGGTCGCGGAGGTCGATGAAAATCAGTCCGCCGTGGTCGCGGCGGCGTTCGACCCAGCCACTCAAGACGACTTCTTTGCCGTTGTCCGCTTCACTTACTTCAGCGCAGTATTGGGAGCGGTGTAAACCTTCCATTGTATCCATTCGTAAATCATCCCTTCTTGTGTGTTTCCATATATGCAACAATCCCATCAAGGGGAACGCTGACTTGTTCTTTGCTGGCCATATTGCGGACCTGGGCTTCACCGGCGGCTAATTCGTTTTCGCCGATGATGACCGTGTAATCGGCATTGAGCTTGTTGGCCGATTTCATCTGGCCCTTCATGCTGCGGCCCAGGAGGTCGATTTCAGCATAGAGGTCCTTTTCGCGGAGCTGCTGCTGCAGTTCGAAGGCCCTGGTCTTGGCCGCATCGCCAAGGGCGACGATGAAGACGGGCTGCTTCTTTTCGACCGGCGGCAGGAGGCCCTGTTCCTTCAAGGTCAGGAGCAGCCGTTCCATGCCGATGGCAAAGCCGATGCCCGGTGTCGACGGACCGCCGACTTCTTCGATGAGGCCGTCGTAACGGCCGCCACCGCAGACCGTGCTCTGTGCGCCCAAAGGAGCGTACATGATTTCAAAGGCCGTATTGGTATAATAATCGAGGCCGCGGACCAGGCGCGGGTCGAGGGTAAAGGGAATACCGATGGCCGTCAGATATTCCTGGACTTTGTGGAAATGTTCCTTGCAGTCGTCGCAGAGATTATCCGTGATCAAAGGTACGCCCATCTGCATCATCTTTTCGCCGTCTTCCTTGCAGTCGAGGACGCGGAGAGGGTTCTTTTCCAGGCGTTCGTTGCAGTCGTCGCAGAGCTGGTCCCGTTTGTCGGCAAAGAAATCGAGGAGCTTCTGGCGATAGACGGGACGGCACTTCGGGCAACCGACGGAGTTGAGGTGCAGGACCAGATCATTGAGGCCCAGTTCCCGGAAGAGCTGGAAGGCCATGGCAATGATTTCCGCATCGACAGCCGGGTCCTTGGAGCCGATTTCTTCGACGCCGAACTGGGTGAACTGGCGGTAACGGCCAGCCTGGGGGCGGTCATGACGGAACATGGGGCCCATGTAGTAGAACTTGTGGACCTGCGGGTCGCCGTAGAGCTTGTGTTCCAGGAAGGCCCGGACGACAGAAGCCGTATTTTCCGGGCGCAATGTCATGCTGCGGCCGCCGCGGTCTTCAAAGGTATACATTTCCTTGGTGACGACGTCTGTCGTTTCCCCGATGCCGCGTAAAAACAATTCAGTACTTTCAAACATAGGCGTGCGGATTTCGCCGAAGCCGTAGAGCGAGCAGATCTGGCGGATCTTTGCTTCCAGCAGCTGCCACTCTGCCGTCTGTTCCGGCAGAAAATCCTGCGTGCCTCTCGGTGCAGTAATAGCCATTTAAACATCCTCTTTTCCGTATATGATAGCACACAAACGGCGGCGCTGGGCTATTCTTTCGGCCAGCGCCTGCACATATGCATCGACGTCTTTCAGCATGTACACCTTTTCCAAGGTGTGGCCGTCGCGGCAGAGGAACTTCGTCGCCCCGCCCGGTCCGGCTGCCAGGACGGACTGCCGTTCTTCCATCATCTCGATATTATAGGCACTGACGCTGCCCGGCAGGGCATAGCCAATGTTGGCGAAGCTGGCTGCCATGTACTTCTGGCGGTACATGTAGTACGGCACATAGCCGCCGGCCGTCAGGATGGACTGACAGAGGCGGACCATATGGCCCGTTTCTTCGGCTGGCGGAATGGCGGCCCGCAATTCATGATGGAATAAGGGTGCCCGTTTTTTTAATGCTAACGTATGAATTGTAACATTTTCCGGGTGCAGTTTGCAAACAATTTCCATATTTTCCTGCATATCTGCCACGGTTTGCCCGGGAAGGCCGGCGATAAAGTCCATGTTGATGACGGAAAAACCCAGTTTCCGGCAGTTCTCATACATGGTGTAAATATCTTCGACCCGGTGGCGCCGGCCCAGGGCATCGAGGAGATGCTGCTGCAACGTCTGGGGATTGACGCTGATGCGATCGACACCGGCCTGGCGGAGCATGGCCAGCATGTCCGGCGTCGCCGTATCGGGCCGTCCCGCTTCGACGGTCCATTCGCAGGCTTCCGGGAAATTCCGGGCCAGCCGCGTCATCATCGCTTCCAATACCGGCAGGGGCAGGCACGTCGGCGTACCGCCGCCGACGTAGAGCGACGTGACTTCCAAGTCATAGGTCCGGCACAGGTCGGCCAGGTCGTCGAGGTCGGCCAGGACGGCATCGCGAAAAGCCGTGAGTTCCGCCTCCCCTTCCCTGCCGATGAGGCGCGACGGGAAGGAGCAGTACAGGCAGTGGCTGGGACAATAGGGAATCCCTACGTAGAGGGCCACTTTCCGGCCCCTGTCGGTGACGTAAGGCCGTTGGAGCCTGGCCATGGCCACCAGGTCCCGGGCGACGGCCGGCGCCACGCAATACGACGTCTGCAAGGCCCTTTCGGCCTGGTCGGCTGTGAAGCCCTGGTCGAAGAGGTGGTGGACCAGTTTCGTCGGCCGCACGCCGATGAGCGTCCCCCACGGGCTGGGTCCGTGGCCGCAGAAACGGTTATGCCAGTGGATGAGGCAGTCCTTGAGGGATGCCCGTTCCCGGTCCGTCCCGACGAGGCGGGCCTCAGAAGACCAGGGCGCCCCGCCGTCCTGGAAGGTACAGCGCACGTGGAGGTGGGCGCCTTCCTCGCGGACAGTGACGGCAGCCCCGACGTCGCGGACTTCCCGGCCGCCGACATAGCCCAGGGAGGCCATGACCTGCCCGACGAGGGAATGGAAGCGTTCCGGCCCGTCATAGGTATAGGTCTGGAGGGCCATCTTATTCCGCTTCTTTCGCAGCTTCGGCTTCTTTGGCCGCTTCTTCTTCCCGTTTCTTCTGGCAGGCTTCGCAGTAGCCATAGACTTTCAGCTGATGGTCGACGGTGTGGAAGTGGAGGCGCTTTTCCAGGATCGTTTCCAGCGTTTCCAGGAGGTCGTCTTCACATTCCCAGACCTTGCCGCAGCCCAGGCAGATGAGATGATGATGGAAATGGCCTTCATTGTCGCGGTCATTCAATTCATAGCGGCTGCAGCCGTCGTCGAAATCGAGTTTCTTCAAGAGGTCCATCTGGGTGAACAGGTCCAGCGTCCGGTAGACCGTAGCCAGGCCGATGTCAGGCGCCGTCTTCTTGACCAGCTCGAAGACTTCTTCGGCGCTCATATGGCGGATTGGGCTTTCGACGAAGGCCCGCAGGATGATCTGCCGCTGGGACGTCATCTTGCATTTCTTGAACTTGATCTTTTCTTTCATGCGTTTCATCATGGTATCCATGATTTCTTTCTTATTGGTTTCTGTTCTCGTTGTTTCCATTGTACTTCATCGCCTTTTCTTTATATGTATTGTAAAACCATAAATGTTTACACAAAATCTGTAAGACTGCCGTCACCGGGACGGTAAGGATCATGCCGGCTACGCCAAAGAGGGTCCCGCCGATGAGCAGGGCGATGACGATGACGACCGGATGCAGGCTGATGACGGCCCCCATGACCTGAGGCATGATGAGGTGGCTGTCGATCTGCTGGATGACGATATAGAAGATGATGACTTTCAGCGGCAGGGACAAACTGACCGTCGCGCTGAGCAGGATAGCCGGCACGGCGCCGACGATAGGCCCGACGATGGGTATCCATTCGGTAATGGCCGCCAAGATGCCGATGACCATGGGGTACGGTACGCCCATGGCCCACATGCCGAGGAAAGTCAGGGTGGCAATGATACAGCTCATGAGGATCTGGCCGCGGATGTAGCGGCTCAGGACGTGCTGTATTTCCTGGAAGAGGCCGGCCAGATGGCTGCGATAGCTTTCGGGAAAGATATCGACGAAGCTCTTGACCATGTGGCCGCCGTCTTTCATGAAGTAGAAAGTAATGATCGGTACGACGAAGAATTCGACGACCGTCCCGGCAATGGCAAAGACGGACTGGATGAGGTTGGTGATGCCCTCGATGCCGTAATTGCCGATCTTGACGAAGGCATCGTTGACGATTTTCTTGACCTGGTCCGGGATATAGAACTGGGTCTGCTCATTTTCAAGCTGCGTCACCAGGGCCGCCGTCTGTCTGACCAAATCGTTGAAGTTGGCTGCCAGCAGATTGACCTGGATGACCAGCGGCTTGACGATGATATTGGTAATAATCGTCACGATGACGATGAGGATGACAAAGGAGATGAGGATGGCAAGGTCGATGGGTACATGACGGCCGGTCAGGCGCCGCAGCCCTTTGATGACGCCATCGCGGATAGGCATGAGGATGAACGTCAGGATCAGGGAAATAACGACGGGCCAGTAGACGGCATGGACCGTGAGGAACAGCGCACCGGCCAGGATGGCCAGGGTGACGCGCATCCAGAACTCCGCGCCCTTATAGGCAACCATGGTTTACCAGCCTCCGTCCAGGAATGGATTGCCACGCCGTTCGTCGCCGATGGACGTAGCCGGGCCGTGGCCAGGCAGGACCAGCGTATTGTCAGGCAGGGTCATGAGTTTCGTTTCCAGGCTGTGGAGCAGCGTCTTCGACGAGCCGCCGTAGAGGTCGGTACGGCCGACGGAATAGCGGAACAGCGTGTCGCCGGAAAAGACGACGCCTTCACCGTACAGGCTGAGGCCGCCCGGCGTATGGCCCGGCGTTTCCAGGACTGTGAAGTGCAGATGCCCCAATGTCAGTTCATCGCCGTCCTTGACCAGGTGGTCTGCCGACGTACATTCGATGGCCTGGCCCATGAACAGGGACAGGTTATTGTGCGAATTGGAAATGAGGTCGGCATCGCCGGCGCCGACGTAGACCGGTACGTTCTTGCGCTGGCGCAGTTCCTGCAGGGCGCCGATGTGGTCAGCATGGCCATGGGTCAGGAAGATGAACTTCAGCGTCAGGCCATGGCTGGTCAGAGCCTTGTCGATGGCGGGATAATCCCAGGCCGGATCGACGACCATGGCTTCTTTCGTATCCGTGTCGTAGACGATATAACAATTGGTCATGATAGGACCGAGTTCCATACTGATATATTTCATGCTCATAAGTATACTTCCCCCTTAAAAGGTTTTCTGGCTGTCCAAGAGGATGGTCACAGGCCCGTCGTTTGCCAGGGATACGACCATATGGGTCCGGAAATGGCCTGTCGCCACGGTGACGCCGAAGGCGCGGACAGCGGCGACGAACTGCTCATATAATGCTTCGGCCTGTTCGGGCTTGGCCGCTTCGATATAGCTGGGACGGCGGCCGTGGCGGGCATCGCCGTACAGGGTGAACTGGGAAATGACCAGCATCTCCCCTCCCTCGTCGAGGAGGGAGTGATTGAGTTTGCCCTGGTCATCTTCAAAGATACGCAAGTGGACGATCTTGTCGGCCAGGTAGCGGACGTCAGCTTCCGTATCCTTGACGGAAACGCCGAGGAGGACCGTCAGGCCGTTGCCTGCCTGGCCGGTGAGGACGCCGTCCGAGGTCACAGAAGACGTCAGGGTCTTTTGTACGACAGCTCTCATGTCTGGCTCCCTCCCGTATAGCGTTCGACGGCGTAGACATCCTTCAGGCGGCGTATCTTGGTGGCCACGAATTCAAACTGGGCCAGGTCCTTGATGCTGATGCCCATGTGGATGGTGACGTTCTTGGTATCGCTGGTCTTGGCGTTGACGCTGAGGATGGAAATCTTCATTTCCGCCAGGGTGGCCATGATTTCGGCCATGATGCCCGTGCGGTCGTAGGCGACGATTTCCATGTTCACTTCAAAGCGTTCGTTGCCGTCGTAATCCCATTCGACGTCGATGAGGCGGTCTACGTCGTTCTGGCCGTGCGTGACGTTCGGGCAGTCCGCGCGGTGGACCGAGACGCCGCGGCCGCGGGTGATGAAGCCGATGATGGGATCGCCCGGTACAGGGCTGCAGCATTTGGCCAGGCGGACCAGCAGGCCCGGTTCGCCTTTGACCAGGATGCCCGTGCCGTTGTGCTTGACGGGTTTCTTGGTCTTGAGTTTTTCCAGGGCAGCCAGGCTGTTGGTCTTTTCTTCCTGCTTCTGCAAGTCTTTCTTGTGCAGTTCCAGGAGCTTGATGAGGACCGTATTGACGGCAAAGCCGCCGTAGCCGACAGCGGCGACCAGGTCGTCTTCGGAGCCGGCGTTCATCTGCTTGGCCACGCGGCCCAGGCGGCCGCCGACGTTGAGGGCTTTCCAGTCGTGGCCCAGGCGCTTACATTCCCGTTCCAGCGCATCCAGGCCCTTGGCGATGTTTTCTTCGCGGTTTTCCTTCTTGAACCAGCTGCGTATCTTCGAGCGGCTTTCCGAGCTGCCGACGATGTTCAGCCAGTCCAGGCTGGGCTTGCCGACTTTGGACGTAATGATTTCGACGATGTCGCCGTTCTTCAATTTATAGTCCAAAGGGACGATCTTGCCGTTGATCTTGGCGCCGACGCAACGGTGGCCGACGTCGGTGTGGATGCGGTAGGCAAAGTCGATGGGGATAGAACCCTGGGGCAGGTCGATGACGTCGCCCCGCGGCGAAAAAACGAAGACTTCGTCGGAAAAGGCGTCGAGCTTCAGGGCGTTGACGAATTCTTTCGGATTGCTCGTGTCCTGCCATTCCAGGAGGTTGCGCAGCCAGCCCATTTTTTCATCGAAAGCGTCCTTGTTGGCCGTCTGGTTGCCTTCTTTATAACGCCAATGGGCGGCGACGCCGTATTCGGCGATGCGGTGCATTTCCCAGGTGCGGATCTGGATTTCTACAGGCTGCCCTCTCGTCCCGATGACTGTCGTGTGCAGGGACTGGTAGTTATTGGGCTTAGGCATGGCGATGTAGTCCTTGAAGCGGTACGGCAGTGGCTTCCACAGGCTGTGGACGATACCCAGGACGCCGTAGCAGTCCTTGACGTCGTCGACGATGACGCGGATGGCGAAGAGGTCATAGACCTGGCTCAAGTCGCGGTTATCTTTCTTCATCTTTTTATAAATGCTGTAAAAATGCTTGGGCCGGCCGTTGATTTCGCAGTGGATGTGGGCTTCGTCGAGGGCCTTCTTGAGGACGTCGATGGCTTCGTTGACGATTTCTTCGCGGACGTGGCGCTTCTGCTTCATCTGGTCGACGAGGTCGTAGTACTTGTCCGGTTCGAGGTAGCGGAAGGACAAATCTTCCAGTTCCCACTTGATATTGAAAATCCCTAAGCGGTGTGCCAGGGGGGCAAAGATTTCCAGCGTTTCCTGGGCAATACGCTTCTGCTTGTCGCTGCGCATGTAGCGCAGGGTACGCATGTTGTGCAGGCGGTCGGCGAGCTTGATGACGACGACGCGCACGTCCTTGGCCATGGCCAGGAACATCTTGCGCATGCTGTTGAGCTGCTGGTCTTCTTTGGTACGGTAATTGAGGCGGCTCAACTTGGTGACGCCGTCGACGAGGAAGGCTACTTCCTTGCCGAACATCTTCTTGATATCTTCCAGTGTGTACGACGTATCTTCGACGACATCGTGGAGGAGCGACGCCGTAATGGTCGTCGTATCTATTTTCATATCTGCCAGTATCTGGGCGACGGCCAGGGGATGCAGGATATACGGTTCCCCGCTGACGCGGCGCTGGTCCTTGTGGGCCTCTTCGGCCAGGTTATAGGCTTTGGTCACGTCATCGCATTTGGCCTGGGGCAGATACGTATGTATCGTGTCGATGAGGTGTTTGAATTCGACATCTTTATCTTTAAATTCCATAATATGAAACCTCCTCACTCCTTGCAGTACAATTCATACGTCGGCGACGCATGAAGATCCATTTTCCCCGCAAGGATAGGAAAATAATAAGCTGGGCCGTCGTCATCATGGCGTATTTTGAGGACGCCGATTTCCCGGAGGACGACGATGGCAGCGTAAATGGTGTGGACATCATAACAGTCCCCCTGGTCCGCAGCCAGACGGCGGCGGACCTGCCAGACCGGCATGCCCCAGTCAGGGATGCATTTCTTGAGGGCCATGTAAATATCGACCATGACCGCCCGGTTGAGGACGATGTGGCGGCCTGGCAGGTGGACGTCCTGGATGACCAGCTGCGGCGACGACATGCCATTGAAGTCGTTCCGTTCGAGCTGGAAGGCCACGTCGATGACGTCGCCTTCGACGATGGCGTCGCACAGGCCCGCCTGGGACCAGGCGACACCGGAAAGGCGTGTCCTATCGGCGCCGCGGGCGACGAGGCGGACGTGCTGCTTTTCCCGGCCGATGGGACGGATTTCCTCTACCGTAGCCCCGCTCAGGGAAAAGACGGGCCGGCTGTTGCCCATGCCATAGGGCTCCAGGCGGGACAGCTCAACAATGAGGTCCAAGGTCACATCGGCCGGTTCCAATTGCTTGTCGATGTGGACCAAGGGGACGTAGTCGGCGGCCGTCATATGCGCTGCCGCATAGTCCAGCAGGCGCCGGCGCAGGGCTTCGATGTTCTCGGCCCTGACGGAAAAGCCCGCCGCCATGGTGTGGCCGCCGAACTGGATGAGCAAATCCTGGGCGTATTGCAGGGCTTCGTACATGTTGAAACCGCTGATACTGCGGCACGATCCCTTGCCGATGCCGTCGCGGACGGTGATGACCAGGGACGGCCGGTAATACGTCTCTACCAGGCGCGATGCGGCGATGCCGATGACGCCGACGTGCCAGCCCTCATGATAGGCGATGAGGACGCCGTCGCGGCCCCTCGCCTGCCCTTCGATCTGGGTGATGGCTTCCTGGGCAATGGTGTGCTCAATGTCCTGGCGCTCCGTGTTGAGGCGGCTCAGTTCGGCTGCATCGGCCGCCGCCTTGGCCGCATCGGTTTCCAGGAGCAGTTCGACACCCTTCGTCGCATGGCTGATGCGCCCGGCCGCATTGAGGCGCGGCGCCGCCGTAAAGGCGATACGGCCGGCCGTGATATCCTTCCCGCTGAGATTGGACGCATCGAGGAGGGCCTTGATGCCCGTCCGCTTCCCTTCTTTCATGGCCGCCAAGCCATGGCGGACGAGGATACGGTTCTCGCCAGTCAGGGGGACCAGGTCGGCAATGGTCCCCAAGGCCGCCAGGTCCGTATAGCCCGGCAGGTCTTCATGGCAGTGATGCTGCCACAGGGCCCGGCAGAGGACGTAGGCCACGCCGGCGCCGGCCAGCTCCTTAAAGGGATAGGGGCAGCCGGCCTGCTTGGGATTGAGGACGGCCAGGGCTGGCGGGATCTGTTCCGGCGGTTCGTGATGATCCGTAATGATCATATCCAGGACCGGCGAGAACTGCTGGACCAGGTCGTGTGACGAAATGCCGCAGTCGACGGTGATGAGCAGGTCGGCCTGCCGGCTCAGCTGCTCCAGGGCCCCTTCGTTGAGGCCATAGCCTTCGCTCTCCCGTTCGGGAATGTAGAACTGCGGCGATGCGCCGAGGTCGCGAAGGACGGAATAAACAAGAGACGTCGACGTAATGCCGTCGACGTCATAGTCACCGTAGATGACGATGCGCTGCTTTTCAGTTATCGCCTGCTCCAGCCTGATGACGGCATTCTCCATGCCTTTCATCAGGAAAGGATCGGCCATATCGGCCAAAGTATTGTGAAGAAAATGGTCCCCTGCCCGGACATCGGCGATGCCGCGATTGGCCAGTACCTGTGCCAAGACCGGGGATATATGTAATTGTGCGGACAAGGCCTCCATGAGCCCCTCGTCGGGACTGCCGAACTGCCATCGTTTCTCCATAGCTATCACGACACATTCTCAAGAATAATCACTATCAATAAATCAACTATTATTTTATCACTTTCTATTCTCAAAATAAAGGCTAAATCTATAGCTATTTGCCATTATTTGTTAATTTTGAGAAAGTTTAAAGTTTGTTTAAATATGGCAGGCGTAAAAAAAGCGCTGTCATATGAAGACAGCGCTTTTTCTGTAGGGGTCGCCACGTGGGCGACCCGTTTCGGTATCTGGGTGAATTCTCTACGGAGCCGGACGGGAAAATCCATACATATCCAGTTGCGGGCTTGCCACGTGCAAGCCCCTACTGCAAACTACAAAATCACGATTCGGCTACAGCCGGCGCGGAGACGGCGTTGTGGTCGGCAGCAGGGTTGATATCTTCTTTGGAGATAGTCAGGCGGTGCTGGGCAGCCTGCAGGATGAGGTCGGCTGTCTTGACGATGCCGTAGTCACTGGATTTGAGGCTCAAGTCGTAGTTGGCGCCGTAGCCCCAATAGGAATCGGTGCAGTACATGCAGTGGTCGCGCCGTTCGTGATTGACGTGGTTGCGGATCTTCCGCGCCTTGTCGGCATCGACGTGTTCGCGGAGCATGATGCGCTGGATGGCCCAATCCGGGTCGGACGAAACGAAGACATTGAAGGTATTCGGCCGTTTGCGCAGGATGTAGTTGGCCAGGCGGCCGACGATGACGCACGACTTCCCTTCTGTCAGAGCCTGGATGACTTCGGATTCATCGCGGAACATTTCCTGCTGCTTCGATTCATAGCCCGACGCGTAGTGGATATAATCGTCATAGACCTTGGTCAGCAAGGGGCCGAGCATGCGCTTGCGGTCTTTACACCAGGCGGCGAAGGTCTGCGGATGTTCTTTACGGGTCAGGTTGAGGATTTCCGTATCGTAATAAGGGATGCCGAGCTTACGGGCGACGAGCTTGCCGATGTTGCGGCCGCCGCTGCCGTATTCACGGGAAATGGTAATGACCAAGGGACTTTCTGTATCTTCCTTGATCCAGGCCGGATGATTTTCGCGGCCTTCGATTTCACCGATAGCATGGTGACGGAAGAGCAGGTGTTCAATCGGCCCTGCCATCGTGCAGCCCAGGAGGATCAGGGCCAGGCCGACGACGGCATTGACCGTAATCGGTTCCGACAAGATGATGGCCGACAAGATCAAGGCGATGATCGGCTTGATGAAGAAGGCAAAGGATGCATTGGACGGACCTGTCAGTTCGATGGCCTTCATGAAGCACAGATAGCCGAAGCCCGTGACGACTAAGGAACAGTAAATAAGGGGCCATACGGTCTGGGAATCAATACCGGCCACGATGGGGTCGCCGTGGAACAAGAGGATGAAAAACAGGAAGACGCAGCCGATGAGGAAGCTGAAGGCGTTTTCTACGTTGCCGCCCAGTTTTTCAATACGGAGTTTACCCAGCGCCGTATAAAGGGCAAAGGAAACGGCAGCTGCCAGCGATACGAGCAGGCCGATATTGCCGCTGCGGATAATGGCCATGGGATTGGCGACAATGACCAGGCCGATGATACTCAAGACCAAGGTAATGGCCTTCTTGCGGGTAAAGGCTTCGTGAATGATGAAATACGAAAAAATCATGACAAAAATCGGGGTACTGGAGAAAACGATAGCTGCCAGGCCGGCATTGGCCATGTTGACCCCGATCTGGAAGAGGATCATGCTGAAGCAGATGTTAATCAGCCCGAGGACAGCCAAATAGCCCCAATCAGAACGATCGAGGTGGATGCTGCGCTTCTTCAAATCGCGGACAGCCAGCGGCATGAGCAGCAGCCCGCCGACGAGGAACCGAAGGAAAGTCAGCTGGAAAGGCGTGAACGCCGTTCCGGCAATCTTCAAGGAAATTTCCATCGTACCAAAGGCTATGGCTGTCAAAACAATACATAATGTACCCATTTTAGATGACATACAGAAAGACCCCTTTCAAAATGGTTATAAAAACACGCTTTATTATATACCTATTGAGAAAGGATAGCAATAAAAAAGGAGCTGTCGCAGTGCAACAGTTCCTTTTTGAGTATGAAGTTTGCAGTTTTTAGTTTTTAGTGAAGGTTTTTTAATTTAAAGCCCTCTTCTACAAACTACAAAAAGAAAAGACCCCGCATGAGGGTCGAAACCTTCATGCGGGGCCTTTCTTCTATTCTCATGCAGCGAGTGCAATCAAATTAGTCTTCAAAACCCTTCTGTAAACGTACATAGGATTCGCGACGAGCTTTTGCGTCTGCTTCTGTCTTAGCATAGAGAGCGTCTGCTTCTTCCGGGAAGCCTTTCTTAAGGGAAGCATAACGAACTTCACCCTGTAAGAATTCCTGGAATTTGCTGTAATCCGGTTCTTTGGAGTCGAGGCTGAACGGATTCTTGCCCTGAGCTTTGAGATCCGGGTTGTAGCGGAAGAGATCCCAGTAACCGCATTCGACAGCGAGTTTTTCTTCGAGCTGGCTCTTGCCCATGCCTTTACGGATGCCGTGGTTAATGCAAGGAGCGTAGCAGATAACCAGGGACGGGCCATGGTAAGCTTCAGCTTCAGTCATGGCTTTCATGAGCTGGTTCTTATCAGCACCCATAGCTACCTGAGCTACATAGACATAGCCATAGGAGATAGCCATCATGCCGAGGTCCTTCTTCTTCGTGCGTTTGCCGGCAGCAGCGAACTGAGCGATAGCTGCAGTCGGGGTAGCTTTAGAGGACTGACCGCCAGTGTTGGAGTAAACTTCGGTATCGAGGACGAGGACGTTGACGTCGTGGTCGGAAGCGAGGACGTGGTCAACACCGCCGTAACCGATATCGTAGGACCAGCCGTCACCACCGATGATCCACTGGCTACGTTTAACGAAGAACTGTTTCTTAGCGAGGAAGTCTTCGAGAACCGGTTTGCCAGCAGCTTCTTTTTCGAGGAGAGCTGTCAGTTTGTCAGCGCGTTCACGAGAGCCTTCGCCTTCGTTCAGGTTAGCAGCCCAGTCGCTGAGTGCAGCCTGGAGTTCCGGAGAAGCAACGGCTTTAGCAGCGTCGAGGTTTTCAGCCAAGTCTTTGCGGACTTTGTCTACGCCGAGGAACATGCCGAGACCAAATTCAGCAGCATCTTCGAAGAGGCTGTTTGCCCAAGCCGGGCCATGGCCAGCAGCGTTCATGGTGTACGGGGAAACCGGAGCGGATGCACCCCAAATGGAGGAGCAGCCAGTAGCGTTAGCAATCATCATGCGATCGCCGAAGAGCTGCGTGATGAGTTTGACATACGGTGTTTCACCGCAGCCTGCGCATGCGCCGGAGAATTCGAGGAGCGGAGTTTCGAACTGAGAACCGATGACGGTCTTCTTGTTCTGCGGGTTAGCTTTCGGAGCAACCGTTTCCGTACCATAGTACCAGAGATCCATCTTCTGACGTTCTTCGTCGGTGTTCGGAACCATGGTGAGAGCCTGAACCGGGCAAACGTTTACGCAGGAACCGCATTCGAGGCAGTCGAGCTGGTCAACGATGATGGCGAGATCATATTCTTTGCCGGATTTAGCTTTCGGAGCTACTTTGTAGCCTGCCGGAGCAGCAGCCGTTTCTTCTTTCGTCGTCAAGACCGGACGGATAGTAGCGTGCGGGCAGACGAAGGAGCACTGCAAGCAGCCGATACATTTTTCAGCATCCCAGGAAGGAACGTGGAGAGCCGGGCCTGCTTTTTCGAATTTAGCAGTACCGGAAGGCATGGTGCCATCTTCGCGGCCAGCAAATGCGGAAACCGAGAGATCGTCGCCAACCTGTTCGAGCATCGGTTTTGCAACTTCCGTGAAGTACTTCGGAGCCGGACGGCCTTCGACGACTTCGTCTTTAGCGTCAGCCCAGGAAGCCGGATAGTTAACTTCATGGAATTCTTTGATACCAGCATCAACAGCGCCGTTGTTCATGTCAACGACTTTCTGGCCTTTCTTGCCATAGCTCTTGACGATGGAGTCTTTCAAGTATTTAACAGCGTCATCGATAGGAATGATCTTAGCGAGTGCGAAGAATGCAGCCTGCATGACCATGTTGATACGAGTGCCGAGGCCGAGTCTCCGGCCGATAGCGTCACCGTTCAAGGTGTAGAATTTAACATGGTTCTTAGCGATAGCGCGTTTGATGCGAGCCGGAAGTTCTTTTTCCAGTTCTTCGTCGGTCCAGGTGCAGTTCAGCATGAATGTGCCGCCTTCTTTGATACCGCGGAGGATGTCAAAGCGTTTTACATAGGACTGACGATGGCAAGCGATGTAGTCAGCTGCGTCGATGAGGTACGGCATATCGATCGGGCGAGTACCGAAACGCAGGTGAGAAATAGTTACGCCGCCGGATTTCTTGGAGTCATAAGCGAAGTATGCCTGAGCATACATGTCGGTGTGGTCACCGATGATCTTGATAGCGGATTTGTTAGCGCCGACAGTACCATCAGAACCGAAGCCCCAGAATTTGCAGGACGTAAGGCCAGTCGTGTCAACCGGCATTTTCGGTTCGCGCGGAAGGCTGAGGTTGGTAACGTCGTCGTTGATAGCCAGCGTGAAGCCGTTGAGCGGATGTTCTTTCTTGAGTTCTTTGAAGACAGCGAGGAAGTCTTCCGGAAGAACGTCTTTGGAGCCCATACCTGTACGGCCGCCGATAACGTCGATGTTGAGGTTTTCTTCAGTTACGAAGCCAACGATATCGAGGTAGAGAGGTTCGCCGAGGGAGCCCGGTTCTTTCGTACGGTCGATGACAGCGATCTTCTTAACAGTTTTCGGAAGAACGTTGAGGAGGTATTTGTTGGAGAACGGACGATAGAGGTGAACGTTGATGGCACCGACTTTTTCGCCCTGGCTCTGCAAGTATTCGACAGTCTGTTTAGCGACGTCGGAGAGAGAACCCATGGATACGACAACGTATTCAGCATCAGGAGCACCGTAGTAGTTGAACGGTTTGTACGTACGGCCAGTGATTTCAGAAATCTTGTCCATGTAGCCAGCTACGATATCCGGCATAGCATCATAGAATTTGTTGGAAGCTTCTGTGTGCTGGAAGTATACGTCCGGGTTTTCTGCAGTGCCGCGGATTTCCGGATGATCCGGGTTGAGGGCACGTTTGCGGAATGCTTCGATAGCGTCCCAGTCAACGAGTTTCTTGAAGTTTTCGAAGTCCATGACTTCAACTTTCTGGATTTCGTGAGAAGTACGGAAACCATCGAAGAAGTTGATGAACGGCAGGGAACCTTTAATTGCTGCCAAATGAGCGACACCACCGAGATCCATGACTTCCTGAACATTGGATTCAGCCAAGAGACAGCAGCCTGTTGCACGAGCAGACATAACGTCCTGATGGTCACCGAAGATGTTCAGTGCATGGTTAGCCAAAGCACGAGCAGCTACGTGGAATACGCCCGGGAGAAGTTCACCGGCAACTTTGTACATGTTCGGGATCATGAGGAGGAAGCCCTGAGATGCCGTGTACGTAGTTGTCAAAGCACCAGCCTGTAAAGAACCGTGGAATGCGCCAGCTGCGCCAGCTTCGGACTGCATTTCAACAACGTTGACTTTGTGGCCGAAGATGTTTTTCATGCCAGCGGCTGCCCAATCATCGACATGTTCTGCCATAGGAGAAGACGGCGTGATCGGATAAATTGCGGCAACTTCAGTAAATGCATAGGACACCCATCCAGCTGCTTCGTTACCATCCATGGTTTTAAATTTGCTCATAGATAAAACACGCTCCTTAGATAAAAGTATACTTTCAATATGGAAAAACCATACTGATAGGCTTAAGAAAGCTATAAAGACGTCCTGTTGCATCCTCATACGGACGGCATACGGACGGCGCGGACCCTCACCCAGGTTCCATGGATGACTTCTGTTCACGTATCGTCCATACACGTCCCTATCTTGAAAAAAATGCAATGAAAAGCGGGAAGGTTCAATAATATTCAAAAAAGGTGTTGCTAATATTCTTAATCTGTAATACTATTATAGTGATATTACAGATTTGCACACCAACATGCCTTTTGAAGCTTGCTGCCCATCACAAACCGAACGACTTTGTAACTTTTTCTTACAAGTTAATTATATGCCTAAGTAATGCTAAATTCAATAGGAATGTGATGCTAGTTTATGCATCGTTCAGTGCTATTTTGTAAACGTATACCAATCGAGTGTATATTAAAGTGCCGATTCGGTGTACACCATTAGTGGAGGTGTTAGTATGGATTTTCATCATCTTAAATACTTTGTCGAAGTAGCCGACAAGAAATCATTCAGCAAAGCCGCGCGGACGCTGCACATTTCCCAGTCCGCCATCAGCCGCACCATCAAGGCCCTGGAAGAAGAACTGGGCGTCGTCCTCTTCATGCGCAACGCCAAGGCCGTCGAACTCACCGATGCCGGCACGATTTTCCTCTCCCACGCCAAGCGCGTCGTCTTCATGTTCGAACACTTGAAGACGGACTTTGAAAACGAATTCAAGCTGGAACAAGGGACGGTCCTCATCGGCCTGCCGCCAATCACGGGCGCACCGATCTTCGCCAACCTCCTGGGGGCGTTCAAGCAGGAATACCCGCAGATCGAACTGGACCTCTACGAACACGGCTCGAAGAAAGTCGAAATCAGCGTCCAGGAAGGCCTCATCGACCTGGGCATCGTCTGCACGCAGCCGAAGGAAAAGGACTTTGAATCGTTCTTCCTGACCCAGGACCCGATGAACGTCATCATCCACCGGGACAACATCCTGTCCAAGGAAAAGACGATTCCCCTCAAGAAGCTGGCCAATGAATCGCTGGTCCTCTACCGCGACGACTTCAACCTGCACGACGAAATCATCCAGCACTGTAAGAAAATCGGTTTCCAGCCGAAGATCGTCTTCGAAACGAGCCAGCGGGACCTCATGATCCAGACCGTCGTCGCCAACCTGGGCGTCGCCCTCCTGCCGAGCCGCCTGTGCCCGACGAAGGAAACGAACCCCCGCGTATCGGAATCGGTCGTCGTCCGTCCCCTGGTAGAACCGGAAATCATGCACGTCCTCTACGTCATCTGGAAACGGGGCCACTACCTCTCCCATGCCGCCCAGTTGTGGCTCGACTTCGTCCGCAATAAGGCCCGCGTCATTTCCAACTTATAAGGCTTATGGACAGACACAAGTTCCCTCCTGACCTGACGGGGATCCGCCAAAAGGAGCAGCACGGCCGGGCGGCCCTCTCCCGCCTGCGCCGCCGCTTCTGCCAGGCCTGGCACGGTCTGCCAAAGGCCCAGAAATGCGTCGTCATCGTCGCCCTGCTGGAATTCTTCTGGATCGCCGCCTTGCAGTTCCAGGTCTATGAACTGGCGGACACCGTATCCACCCAGCGCGTTCGCATGGCACAGCTGGAAAAGCAGGCCAAGAAACAAAATAATATGTTATATTCCGCCTCGCAGACACTGGACGATATCGAAAAGAAATGGCACCGCCTCAATTTCCGCGTCCTCGAAAACACCTGGCGCATCGAAGAACCGGAAAAAGACCCGGACGCTTTATAGTTTGGAGTTTGCAGTTTGTAGCCGGTGGTTTTAATTTTTTCAGCCATTCACTGCAAACTAAAAACTTAAAACTCAAAAAATAGGCTGTCACATTAATGCATGTTTTGCTTAATGTGACAGCCTATTTTTTACACTTTTCTTTAATTTTCGATGATTTTCAGGAAGGCTTCCGGTTCCGGCAGGGACCGCAGTATCTTCCAGGGCGCGCACTGGGCCAGTTCCTCATAGGAATAGCGGCCTGTAGCCACGCTGATCGTGCGGGCGCCGATGGCTTTGCCGCACTGAATGTCGTAAGGCGTGTCGCCGATGACATAAGCCATCTCGATGGCATCGCCCCAGGCTTCCTTGGCGATGGCCAGGGCATTGCGGGCCAGATCATCGCGATAGTAATAATTGAAGGCGAACCCAGAATGAGAGAAATCGAAGTACTGGGACAGGCCGAAGACGTCCATCTTCATGCGGGCGCCGATGGCGCTGTTGCCGGTCAGGAGGAGCTGCCTGTAATCCTTTCGCTGTTGGAAGAAAGCCAGGTTCTCTTCTACGTGGGGCAGGACGACGCCTTCTTCGGCCTTGCGCTTCAGCCATTTCAGGAGCTTCTTTTCATAGCCCCGGCAAAAGGCATGGACTTCATCGTCTGTCGGCATGATGCCTGTGGCTTTATACAAGAGCTGCTGGCAGATGAAATTATCCGTCCGGCCGCCGGCGGCGATCTTCGGCACGGGCACGTCGGCGCCCTTGAGGTCGTGGAAGACTTCTTCAATGGCGTACAGACCGGCCCGGCCCGTATTCAATAAGGTTCCGTCAATGTCCCAGTATAGTAATTTCACAGTATTCACTCCATCTTCGGGCACGCACTTTGGTCATTACTGTTTGGATACGATGTCCTTCGTATCGCGGGCGATCATGATTTCTTCGTTCGTCGGGATGACGTACATCTTGACCGTCGAATCATCCGTGCTGATGAGGGCATCTTTGCCGCGGACGTTGTTGCGCTGCGGGTCGAGTTTCGCACCGAGGTATTCCAGGCCTTCAGCGATGGCTGCACGGTCTTCGATGCCGTTTTCGCCGACGCCAGCCGTAAAGGTGATGACGTCTACGCCGCCCATGGCAGCTGCGAAAGCGCCGATTTCCTTGCGGACCTGATAGTGGAACATGTCGAGGGCGAGCCGAGCGCGTTCGTTGCCTTCAGCAGCAGCCTGGCCGAGGTCGCGGAAGTCGCTGGAAACGCCGGAAATGCCGAGGACGCCGGATTTCTTATTCATGAGCGTATCCATTTCTTTCGTCGAAAGGTTGTGGTTGTCCATGACGTTGAGGACGATAGCCGGGTCGATATCGCCGCAGCGGGTGCCCATGAGGACGCCGGCGAGCGGTGTGAAGCCCATGGTCGTGTCGACGCATTTGCCATATTTGATGGCAGCCAGGGAAGAACCGTTGCCGAGGTGGCAGTTGATGATGCGCAGTTTTTCAACGGGTACGCCCATGACTTTAGCGACTTCGCCAGCTACATAGCGATGGCTCGTGCCGTGGAAGCCATAACGGCGGATGTGGTCTTCTTTGTAGAGTTCATACGGGAGGCCATACATGAAGGCTTTCGCCGGCATGGTCTGATGGAAAGCCGTATCGAAGACGCCGACCTGAGGAACGCCGGGCATGATGGCTTTGCAGGCGTTGATGCCGATGATGTTAGGCGGATTGTGGAGCGGAGCCATAGCCGAGCATTTTTCCAAGGCTTTCATGACTTCATCCGTAATGAGCGTGGAAGCAGCGAATTCTTCGCCGCCATGGACGACGCGGTGGCCGACAGCGTCGATGGCATCCATGGATTTGATGACGCCGCATTCAGCGTCGGTGAGGATGTCGAGGACGAGTTTGACAGCGACTTGGTGATCCGGGATGGACTGTTTGATTTCTTTCTTCTGGCCATTCCATTTGTGGGTCAGCTGCGAATCGGGAAGGCCGATTTTTTCGACCAAACCTTTTGCCATTACTTCTTCATTGTCCATGTTGATGAGCTGGTACTTCAAGGACGAGCTGCCGCAGTTTACAACCAATACGATCATGAAAATTTACCCTCTTTCATTTGTCTTAGAATTATTTGAGCTGGCCAAATACGTGGTCAACTACTTCTTTAGCCAGGGCATCGCCGTCTTTGTACATGTACATGACGTGCCATATCTGGCCATTATCTTCAAAGAAGAGACTCCGCACGATGAGTTTGGCCGGCTGGCCGTTGAGCGGTTCCGTATAGGAAGCGTCGACAACGGTGGTCTTGCGGCCGCTTTCTTCCGCGTCGGTGACCTTCGTTTGCAGATCAGAAACATCCGGTGTCTGTTTCAGCATGGCAACATATTCTTCTGCCATGGCTACAGGCGTCGTTTCGCCAGCCGTTTCGGAAACAGCGACGACATTGATGTGCTTATCGTTGTTGATGTACATCATGCCTTCCCCATTCTGGCGGCTTACATGGGCCAGGTCGAACGGTGTCATGACATAGACTTCCGAATTCCCGGCTTTGAGCTGGACATACCCGAAGCTGTATTCTTCGAGCATCGTCATGTTGCCGCATCCGGACAACAATACGACAGCTGCGGTCATGGCCGCAACTGCTAATAATTTCAATCCTTTCATGCAATCACCTATTTATGCTTTCTACAGACTAGGTTCATTATAGCATAAAAGATTTATAGCGTCACCTAAAAAAAAGCGACGAATTGCAAATACTTTCGCCTCTCCCTTGGCAGGAATGAGTATACACCATTGACGTTTCCCGGCCTGCCCCGTATACTTATAACCATTAGCACGATTTTATTTAAAACATATAATATAATTCTCATCAGGCTATACTTTTTCGAGATTTTGTGAAATTCTGAACATATAGGAGGCTCTATGGAATCCCTTGCCATCATCGCCGAATTCAACCCGTTCCACACGGGTCACGCCCGTTTAATCCGCCAAGTCCGCCAGGCAGCCGGCCCGGAGGCGGCCATCGTCATCATCATGAGCGGCGCCTTCGTCCAGCGCGGCGAACCGGCTTTTTTCGATAAATGGCACCGCGCGGCCTGGGCCATCGACGGCGGTGCCGATGTGGTCATCGAACTCCCTGCCGTCTATGCCCTGTCCAGCGCGGCCGGTTTCGCTCAAGGCGGCGTCACCTTAGCCGCCCGCCTGGGCTGCCAGGCCCTGGCCTGCGGCGTCGAAGGCGGAACGGCGGCTGACTTTCTCTCCCTGGCCCGCCGCTCCGAGGGACTGACAGCCTGCCTGAAGGCAGCAAAAAAATCCTCAGCCGGACAGCAGCTGACTGACGCACTCATGGCCGCGGCCCCTGACGAAGCCCGGCTGCTGCAGCAGCCCAATGCCCTGCTGGCCTTTGAATATGCCCGGGCCATGTTGAAACAGGAACAGCCCTTGACCTTTCTTCCCCTGCCCCGCCAGGGCCGACACGGCGATACCGGCCTCGGTGCCGCCTTTGCCAGCGCCTCGGCCCTGCGCCAGGCCATGCGCTGCAGCGGGACAGCCGCCGCCTGTCGGCCTTATCTCACAGCGGCCAGCCTGGCAGGTGCCGAAGACCAGCTGGCCCAGGGCGCCTTCACTGATTACGGCCGCTACGGCGATTTCGTCGCCAGCCATAACCGCCTGCTGACACCGGACCAGCTGCGCAGTCTGCCGGCCTTTACGGAAGGATTGGAAAACCGCTGGCACCGCGCTTTCATGGAAAGCGGCAGTTACGACCAGGCCCTCAGGAGCATCAAGACGCGGCGCTATGCCTACAGCCGCCTCTGCCGCATGGGCGCCTATACGCTCTTGCAGCCCTCGCGGGACCTCATGGACTGCTCCTATGAGGCAGGTCCGCAATATGCCCGCCTCCTGGCCCTCAACAGCCGCGGTGCAGCTTTCCTGAAAGGGGCCAAGGGCCAGCTCCCGGTGGTCACCAAAGTGCGTTCCGACGCTCCCGGCCTCTCTCCCCTGGGACAGGAACAGCTGAAGCTGGACCTCAAGGCCAGCGACATCCAGTTCTTTTGTTTTTCTAAAGAGAGCCAGCGAAAAGGCCGTCAAGATTATTATCATTCACCATTTTTTCTGTCTATTAAAAAATAATATCCCATATATGCTTAAAAAATCAAAACATTTTCTCATGTTTACAATTGTTTTACAGCCTAAAATCTGTTATGATATGTATTGTATTTTTAAAATTATAAGGAGGTTTTCCGTGTGTCTTTAAATCTTAATATTTATCAGACCCTGGCTGCGGCCATCGTCGTCTACTACGTTGGCGTCTTCCTGCGCGTCAAGATCAGCGTCCTTCGTAAGTACTGTATCCCGGCGCCCGTCGTCGGCGGTATCTTATTTGCTATCATCAATTGCATCTTATATACGCAGGGCATCTGGAAATACGAACAGGATACGATCATGCAGAACATCTGCATGATGCTCTTCTTCACCAGCGTCGGCTATACGGCCAGCATCAGCCTCATCAAGCGCGGCGGCGTCATGGTCCTGAAAATGGCCATTGTCACGACGGTCCTGATCATCTGCCAGAACATCATCGGCTCCGGCCTGGCTATGGCCTTTAACCTGAGCCCGCTCCTGGGCCTGGCAACGGGTTCCATCCCCATGGTCGGCGGCCACGGTACGGCAGCGGCTTTCGGCCCGCTCCTGGAAAGCATCGGCCTCGACGGCGGCGTGACCATTGCCGTCGCAGCAGCTACGTTCGGCCTCGTCGCCGGCGGCGTCATCGGCGGCCCGATTGGCGAAGAACTGGTCCACAAATTCCACCTCGTCAGCTCGGCCGAATCGGAACGCTTCGACCCGTCCTTCAATGCCGGCACCGTTTCGACGCTCAAAGCCGTCGCCGGCAATAAAGAACGCGCCGAAAACGCCATTAAGATTGAAAATAAAATCGGCCAGACCATCGACAACTACCGTTTCATGAACGCCATGGCCCACCTCTTCCTGGCCATGGGCCTGGGCACTCTGGTCAGCGGCTTCTTCAGCAGCATCGGCCTGGTCTTCCCGGGCTATATCGGCTCCATGATCGTCGCCGCCATCATCCGCAACATCGCCGACTTCACGCACGCCTATAAAATCTATCAGCGCGAAAGCGAAGTCCTGGGCAACCTGAGCCTGACCGTCTTTTTGACCTGCGTCCTCATGAGCCTCAAGCTCTGGCAGCTCGCCGACCTGGCCATCCCCCTGGTCGTCATGCTCCTCAGCCAGGCCCTGTTCATGGCCATCTTCGCTTACTTCATCGTCTTCCGCGCCATGGGCAAGGACTACGAAGCAGCCGTCATGACCAGCGGCGTCTGCGGCTTCGGCCTCGGCGCTACGCCGAACGCCATCGCC
Organism: Megasphaera intestinihominis; assembly: GCF_040096415.1. Taxonomy (NCBI): domain Bacteria; kingdom Bacillati; phylum Bacillota; class Negativicutes; order Veillonellales; family Veillonellaceae; genus Megasphaera; species Megasphaera intestinihominis. Next base: position 2,715 of record NZ_JBBMEU010000030.1, on the reverse strand, counting down.
AACATGACAGCCATGACCGAACTCTTCGGCCCGGCACCGACGGCCTTCTTCGTCATCCCCCTCATCGGCTCGCTCATCATCGACCCAGTCAACGCATCGATCATCACCGTGTTCATCAACATATTCCACTAGGGGTTAGGGGTTAGCGGTTAGCAGTTTGTGGCTCGTGGCTCGCGGCCCCTATGGCAGCCCGGCTCTCCTGCTAGGAGAGCTGTCAGCGCAGCTGACTGAGAGGTTAATCGATGATTTGCCGCCTACGAACTGCAGTATCAGTTTGCGGAATTCCCACAAGCGGGCCGCCCAGCCACAGCTGTCCTTTCCAGCAACCGTCCTGCGCCTCCCGTTGGTTGGCACCTGACGGGCTGGAAAGGCTTGGGACGGCCCCTACGGCAAAAGGTCCTGTCGTCTAACGACAGGACCTTTTGCTGGAGGAACGTCCCTTCCGGTCACACACCGGGAGGGGCTTTTCTGTATGGAATTTTATTTTGCCATCAGGCTGGCTACTTTATTGGCAAAGGCGACGGGGTCGTCGGGCATGATGCCTTCCAGGAGCAGAGCCTGATCGTAGAGCAGATTGCAGTAGTCCTTGAAGGATTGGCTGTCTTTGCCCTGGTCGTGGACGGCCGTCAGTTTGCTGAACAGTTCATGCTGCGGGTTGATTTCCAGGATGCGGCGGGCCTTGAGCATGGGGTTGTTGGCAGCGGCAAAGGCCTGTTCCATGGCCAGCGACGGGCCGGCAGCGTCGGCGACGAGGCAGACGGCACCGCTCTTCAAGCGGTTGGACAAGCGGACATCGGCGACTTTATCGCCCAGGAATTCTTTCATGTCCTTCAAGAGGCCTTCATTATCCTTGGCCAGTTCTTCGTTCTTCTTCTTTTCTTCCTTGAAGGCGTCGTCTTCCAGGTCCAGGTCGCCGCGGCTGATGGAGTGGAAGCGGTGGCCTTCGTATTCGCCGATGGCTTCGACGGCGAATTCATCGACCGGGTCGGTCATGTAGAGGACTTCGATGCCGCGGTCGCGGAGCATTTCCATCTGCGGCAGGCCTTCGATGGCTTCTTTATCCTTGCCCGTTGCGTAGTAGATCTTCTGCTGGCCGTCTTTCATGCGGTCGACGTATTCTTTGATGGTGCACAGTTTGCCATCTTTCGATGACATGAAGAGCAGCAGGTCCTTCAATTTTTCGACGTTGTTTTCACCGGTCATCATACCGCTGTAAACGCCGATTTTCAGGGATTTGCCGTATTCAGCCCAGAATTTTTCGTATTTTTCACGGTCCTTTTCCAGGTTGCGTTTCAACGTCTTGAGGATGGTCTTTTCCAGGTTACGGCCGATGAGGCTCAATTCGCGGCTCTTCTGCAACAGTTCACGGGAAATGTTCAACGACAGGTCCGGCGAATCGACGAGGCCTTTGACGAAGCGCAGGTAATCCGGCAGGAGGTCCTTGCATTTATCCATGATGAAGACGTGGCGCGAATAGAGCTGGATGCCCGGTTCGTAGTCGGCATAGTAGAGGTTGAACGGAGCCTTGCCAGGGATGAAGAGCAGTGCCGTGTAATCGACGGCCCCTTCGACGCGGTTGTGGAAGATTTCCATCGGTTCTTCCCATTCGTAGAACTGATGCTGGAAGAATTCCTTATATTCTTCCGGTTTGATGTCCGATTTATTGCGCGTCCACAAAGGCTGCATGGAGTTCAGCGTCCGCGTTTCCGTATGTTCTTCTTCCGGTGCGTCTTCGATGACCTTGCCGTCGGCGTCTTTCGGTTTTTCCTTGGTCGTGAAGTCCATGGTGATCGGGTAGCGGATATAGTCGGAATACTTCTTGACCAGGCTCTGGAGGGTCATCTTGTCGGTATAGTTTTCTTCACTGTCGTCGCCGTAGAAGTCCTTGCCCAGGCTGAGGATGATCGTCGTGCCGTGTTTCGGTTTCTGACATTCTTCCAGGCTGTATTCACCGTCGCCAGTGGATTCCCATTTATAAGCCTGTTCTTCGCCGGCCTTGCGGGTGACGACCGTGACTTTATCGGCGACCATGAAGGCCGAATAGAAACCGACACCGAACTGACCGATGAGATCCTTATCCGTGCTGTCGGCATCCTGGGATTCTTTCAATTTTTCCAGGAATGCCTTGGTGCCGGACTGGGCGATAGTACCGAGGTTTTCCATCAAATCCTGTTTATTCATGCCCAGGCCGTTATCGGAGATCGTCAACGTGTGGGCATCGGCATCAGGCGTCAAATGGATTTCAAAGGCCGTATCGCCTTCGAGGAGATCGCCATTGGTCAGGGACTGGTAATGCAGCTTGTCGATGGCATCGGATGCATTGGAAATCAGTTCGCGAAGGAAGATTTCGTGGTTCGTATAAATAGAATGGACCATCAAGTCCAGTAATTGTTTCGTTTCAGCTTGAAATTCATGGGTTTCTTTTGCCATATTCAAACACTCCTTTGTACGATTCTGCCGTAGTGGCGGATACCTTCAGGTACCCTTACACCAATATCATACAGCAAAAAGTCAAATAGTCAAGTATTTTTTAAGAATTTGACCTTTATCGTGCATCCAGTATGCAATTTGAAATAGTGTACCAGATTGTATTATACTATATTTAGTACGTTAGTATGATTAAAAGAGATAGGTGTTCGCAGACCGCAGAGGCTGTCCTGCCAAGGCGGCCCGGCTCTCCTGCTAGGAGAGCTGTCAGCACAGCTGACTGAGAGG
>NZ_JBBMEU010000029.1:0-27520 GCF_040096415.1 Megasphaera intestinihominis | reverse complement strand
CACGTGGCAAGCCCGTCCAGGATAGTTACCGAATCCCCGGCGGGTCGCCCACGTGGCGACCCCTACAGTAAAACTTAACAAAAAGAGGCTGTCTTCATGCGACAGCCTCTTTTGTTGTATTTGCAACGGTTTTATTTGGATATTTTTGCTATAGTATAAGTGTACGAAAAGGGGGGAGTATGATGGAAAAAACGCATATTGACCGACTGGTTACACCCGATTATTTTAACCGCAAGGAATGTGAAGGCTGCGGCTGTTGCATCAGTATCTGCCCGTATGAAGCTTTGTCGATGCAGACCTGCGCCGACGGCATCCGGCGGCCCCGCGTCGATATGACTAAATGTCTGCGCTGCAACCGCTGTATGGATGCTTGTGAAATTTACAAGTGTTACTATATTCCTCAAAAACAATATGAAACTGCCAGGAGGGCTGCACTATGAAATACTCGCTGAATCCACACATCTTTGTCTTTGGCAAGACCATCAAGAAGCCGAAGATTTCCATTTCTTTTTTATCTTACCTGCTTCGGGGGAAACAGAATATCCTCATCGACACGGTTCCCGATAAAGCAGCCGATGCCTATATCCAGGACATCGAAAGTGTCCTGCCTGTCAGCCAGATCGATGCCCTGATTCTCAACCATTCCGAAGAAGACCATAGCGGAGCCCTGCAGGCCGTCCTGGACCGTCATCCCCAGCTGCCCATCTACTGCACGCCGGCCACGAAGGAACGGCTCCAGCCGACGTATCCGGAAGCTGATTTCCGCGTCGTCCAGCATGGCGAAAGCCTGACGTTAGGCGATTATACCTTCCAGTTCATCCATACGCCGGGGCTCCACTGGCCGGATAATATGGTCACCTGGCTGGCTTCGGAAAAAATCCTCTTCTCCAATGACCTCTTTGGCCAGTATTTAGCCGAAGAACCGCCGGTCGATGCCGGTTATTCCAAGGAAGCCATCCTCAAAGGCACCGAACCCTATTTTGAACGGGTCTTTGCCCCTGCCTCTGAAAACGACAAAGCCATCATCGCCGATATCGCCGCTATGCCTATCCAGACAGCAGCAACCGGCCATGGCCTCATCTTGCAGAGCCAATGGCCGGCTGTCCGGGATTTCTATGTATCACACGTGATCAAATAAATATTTCGTATCGTAACTGAGGTCCATGTACTGCGCAATCGTTTCGTCGTCGAATCCGTATTCTTCCGACTTATGGGTCAAATTACCCCATTTGATCTGGAGCTTCTTCTTGGAATTCAAGGGTTCTTCGTATTCGATGCGCAGTTCTTGTGCTTCTTGGGAGTGGTCCTGGACCTTGACAAACAGGCCTTTGTCGAAAGTCAGCTCGTAGACTTTTCGGAAAGCATGGGGAAGCTGGAAACCGAAGGGAACGAAGTATTTATCGATGAAGCTGTTGGCGATGAGGATGGACCCGCTGTAATCCATGACGTGGTTGAGTTCATATTTCAGGTCCCCTGCCGGCGAATGGAAGGAAACGGGATGGATGCCGTCGATGGCAGGCGGTTCCATGCCGTTGTTATTGGTCAGCAATTTATGGAGGGTCAGCATCTTTTCATCGTTGAAGCCGAAGATCGCCGTATATCCGCGCAGGCAGGCTTCATTGTACATGATGGGATGGAGGCCGAATTCCTCGATGTTAAAGAAGTCGTCCACCTCTTCGATGGCGACGATACTGAATTTATACGTGGCAAAATCGAAACCGTCAAAAAATTGGGCGCGCATGATGATTCTCCTTATTCGACGAAGACAGGTTTGTTATTTTCAAAACGGGCGATGCGGGCCAGAGATTCGACGCGGAAGCCTTTATCTTCCAACGTCCTGCGGCCTCTCTGGAAAGTCTTTTCGACGACGATGCCGATACCGGCGACAGTACAGCCTGCCTGGGCGACGATGTCCGTCAGGCCGACGGCAGCGGCTCCACTGGCCAGGAAGTCATCGATGATGAGAACCGATTCGCCGGCGTGGAGATAGGCTTTGCTGATCGTTGCCGTATATTCTTCTTCTTTCGTATACGAGTAGATCTTGGCCGTATACTGTTCGCCCTTGGTGAGCAGGGATTTCTTCTTGCGGGCAAAGACGATAGGCAGGTTGCCCATGGCCAGGGAAGCCGCATAGGCTACGGCGATGCCCGAAGCCTCGATGGTGACGATGCGGTCGATGTGTACGTCTTTGAAACGGCGGGCGAACTCCTGACCGACGTGATTGATGAGGTTCGTATCGATTTGCTGGTTCAAAAAGTTATCAATCTTCAAAATCCGGTTGTCGATGACCAGGCCATCCTGTAAAATTCGCTGTTTCAATTCTTCCATTACTTCCATGTCCTCCCTGTCGATGAAAAATGGTAAACATTGTCTACTATAATAGTACTAGTCTAATACGATTTTATAGGCAAGTCAATAAAATTCTAAGTTTACTTATGGTTTTAAAACAGGTATACTAAAGTTGTCTAATGAGTTGTCTAATGATAAGTTATCTATCTTTGAGGGAGGTCATGACATGCAGTCTATCCGACGTTTGTATGTTGCCAAGAACGGTGTTTTTGCTGACGAAGCAAAACGATTGCTCACTGATTTACAGGAAAACCTGTTGATTAAAGGGTTGACCGATATTCACATTTACCACCGCTATGACGTATCCGGGCTCGATGATGCGGCTTTTGAAGCGGCTAAAAATATGATTTTCTCCGAACCGCCTGTCGATGCCGTCTATGACGAATTGCCGGTTGGCAAGGACGACACGGTCCTGGCCGTCGAATATCTGCCGGGCCAGTACGATCAGCGCGCCGATTCGGCCATGCAGTGCCTGCAGATGCTGACCATGAAGAACGACAGCCTCGTCCGCACGGCACAGGTCCTCGTTTTGTCCGGCAGCTTATCCGCTGATGACGTCGCTGCCATCAAACATTATTGCATCAACCCCGTCGAAGCCCGCGAAGCCTCGCTGGACCCCATTTCGACGCTGGAAATGCCCTGGGAAAAACCGGCTGACGTCCCCGTCATCGACGGCTTCGATGCCATGGATGACGCCGCTTTGAAAGAACTGTCGGCACACATGGGCCTGGCCATGAGCTTCGACGATTTGAAGTTCGTCCAGACCTACTTCCGGGATGAAGAAAAACGGAATCCGACAGTGACGGAAATCCGCGTCATCGACACCTATTGGTCGGACCACTGCCGTCATACGACGTTCATGACCGAACTCACGGATGTTTCTTTTGAAAACGGGACGTTTACGGCGCCCATCCAGCGCGCTTATGAATCATATAAGACGACGCGGGAAAACTTGAACCGTAAGAAACCACAGACCCTCATGGATATGGCGACTATTGCCGTCAAAGAATTGAAAGCTGCCGGTAAACTCGATAACCTTGACGAATCGGAAGAAATCAACGCCTGCACGATCATCATCCCTGTCGATGTCGATGGCGTCGAAGAAGAATGGCTCCTCCTCTTCAAGAATGAAACCCATAACCACCCGACGGAAATCGAACCGTTCGGCGGCGCAGCTACCTGCCTGGGCGGCTGTATCCGCGACCCCTTGAGCGGCCGTTCCTATGTCTATCAGGCCATGCGGGTCACCGGTGCCGGCGACCCGCGTCAGTCGGTCAAGGATACGCTCGTCGGCAAACTGCCCCAGCGTAAGCTGACGACAGGCGCTGCCAAGGGCTACAGCTCTTATGGTAACCAGATTGGCCTGGCTACGGGCGAAGTCAAAGAATATTACAACCCCGGCTTCATTGCCAAGCGCATGGAAATCGGTGCCGTCCTCGGCGCAGCTCCGCGCAATAACGTCGTCCGCGAAGAACCGCTCCCTGGCGACATCATCATTCTCCTCGGCGGCAAGACCGGCCGTGACGGCTGCGGCGGTGCTACGGGCTCGTCCAAGAAACATACCGTCGAATCCCTGGAAACGTGCGGCGCCGAAGTCCAGAAGGGCAATGCCCTGACGGAACGCAAGATCCAGCGCCTCTTCCGCCGCCATGAAGTCACGGTACTCATCAAACGCTGCAACGACTTCGGTGCCGGCGGTGTCTCCGTCGCTATCGGCGAATTGACAGACGGCCTGGACATCAACCTCGACAAAGTCCCGAAGAAATACGAAGGCCTGGACGGTACGGAACTGGCTATTTCCGAATCGCAGGAACGTATGGCTGTCGTCGTCGCTCCGGAACACGTCGATGAATTCATGAAATATGCCGCCGAAGAAAACCTGGAAGCGACGATCGTCGCTGTCGCTACGGATACAAAACGCCTGGTCATGCACTGGCGCGACCAGAACGTCGTCAATATTACCCGCGCTTTCCTCGATACCAACGGCGTCACCCAGCATCGCAAAGCCGTCGTCGTCGCTCCGGAAGACAAAGATTTCTTCAAGGCTCCGGAAGTCAAAGACGTCGCCAAGACCTGGCTCGATACCATGGGTACCCTGAATATCGCCTCTGAACAGGGCCTGGCCGAACGCTTCGACAGCACCATCGGTGCCCGCACGGTCCTCATGCCCTTTGGCGGCAAATACCAGAAGACGCCGGTCGAAGGCATGGTTGCCAAGATTCCGGTCGAACACGGCAATACGACGACGGCCAGCATCTTCACCCACGGCTATGATCCGGACCTGGCTATCTGGAGCCCCTTCCACGGTGCTCTCTACGCCGTCATCCAGTCCATTGCCAAACTGGTAGCCCTCGGCGGCGACCGCAAAAAAGTCTATCTGACCATGCAGGAATTCTTCCAGAGCCTGGGAACCAATGAAAAGGCCTGGGGCCAGCCGGTCAGCGCCCTCCTCGGTGCTTTCGTAGCCCAGCAGGTCATGGAAGTGGCCGCTATCGGCGGGAAAGACAGCATGAGCGGTACCTTTGAAAACCTCACCGTTCCGCCGACGCTCGTTTCCTTTGCCATTGCACCGGAACACACGAACCATATCATCTCACCGGAATTCAAAGCCGCTGACGACGCAGTCCTCCTCTTCGACCTGCCCCGCGACGCTGAAGAAATGCCGGACTTCGATACTTTCAAAGCTCACTGCGATTTCCTCCATCAGTCTGTCCTCGATGGTAAAATCAAAGCCATGCATGCCGTCGGTCAGGGCGGTATCGCCGCTGCCGTCGCCCAGATGGCCTTTGGCAATGGCATTGGCTTCGCCGTTGATGCATCCTTTGCTACGCAGGAACTGTTCAACCTCAGCTATGGCTCGATCCTCGTCGAAACCGACGCTGCTACGGCTGCTGAATGGGTCAAACGGGCTCACGTTTCCCTCGTCGGCAAGACGACGGCTGCTGCTGATGTGACCGTCGATGGCGTGACGATTTCTCTGAAAGACCTCCAGGATGCCTGGGAAAAACCGCTGAGCCACGTCTTCCCCATCAAGAGCGAAAGCGGTACAGGTGATGCCGAACTGCCGCTGTTCACGACGTATGGTCCGCGCCGCAGCGAAGCCTTTGGTACGCCGCGGGTCTTCATTCCCGTCTGCCCGGGCACGAACTGCGAATACGACTCGGCCGCTGCCTTTGAACGGGCTGGCGCTACGACGGATGTCATGGTACTGCGCAACAACACGCCGCAGGATCTGGCAGAATCTATCGATGAAATGGCCAAACGCATTGCCAAAGCCCAGATCATCATGTTTCCTGGCGGCTTCAGTGCCGGTGACGAACCGGAAGGTTCAGGCAAGTTTATTGCCACCTTGTTCCGCAACCCGGTCCTGTCGGAAGCTCTGGAAAACCTGCTCTATCAGCGCGATGGCCTGGCTCTCGGCATCTGCAACGGCTTCCAGGCCCTGATTAAACTCGGTCTTCTGCCTTACGGTCATGTCCAGCCGTTGAAAGCTGACAGCCCGACGCTGACATACAATACCATTGGCCGCCATCTGTCGCGCATGGTCGAAACCAAGGTCGTTTCCGTCATGAGCCCGTGGTTCAGCAGCTGCAAAGCCGGTGACGTCCACACCGTCGCCATCTCCCATGGCGAAGGCCGTTTTGTCGCCACACCAGAACAGATTCGCGAACTGGCTGCCAAAGGCCAGATTGCCACACAGTACGTCGACCTTTCCGGCAAAGCGACTTATGACAGCGAATACAACCCGAACCAGTCGGTCCTGGCAGTCGAAGGCATTACCAGCCCCGATGGCCGTGTCCTGGGCAAGATGGCGCACACCGAACGCTTCAGCGCCGAAGACGTCTTCCAGAACATCGCTGGCAACAAACTCCAGCCGATCTTCAAATCGGGCGTCGAATACTTTAAATAAAAGAGGAGCACTAGTGTGGGCCGCCCTTTGGGACGGCCCCTACGAGTCGCTAACTGCTAGCTGCTAATAGCTTTTTCTTGCATTTCCCCATCACCTATGATATAATTAACAAGCTTGAACTGTGTCAAGCTCCTAACCCTTCTGCGGGAAGGGTCATATGTCCAAAAGAGGAGGTGATTTCGTGAACAAGTACGAAGTCATGTTTATTGCAAAACCGCTCGAAGAAGCAGAAGTAGATCCGATCGTTGAATTGGTATCCAACCTTCTCACCAAGAACGGCTGCACTATCGAAAAAGTAGATCGCTGGGGTAAACGTCATCTCGCATACCCTGTTAAAAAACAGGCTGATGGCTACTACGTTTTGATCAACTTTGAAGGCGAACCTGACGTCATCAAAGAAATCGACCGTGTCATCAAGATCCACGATACTATTCTGAAACACTTGATCGTCAAGATCGACGAATAACCGGAGGCGCAAAGGTATGAACTCAGTCCAGTTATTAGGGAATTTAGCTCGTGACCCGGAAATCCGTTTTACGAAGACCGGCCGGGCAGTCGCTATGTTTACCGTTGCCTGTACGCGGTCGTATATTCCGGCCGGCAGTTCAGAACCGCGGGAATTAACTGATTTTATTCCTTGTGTTGCTTGGGGTAATTTGGCGGAAAACTGTGGCAATAACTTGTCCAAAGGCAGCCGTGTATTCGTCCAGGGCCGTATCTCCGTTCGTTCTTACGAAACGCAGGATGGCCAGAAACGCTATCGCACGGAAGTTGTATGCGACTTCGTTGCCCAGACAATGGGATCAGAACACCAGCAGGCTGCTCCGGCACCGCATGCTAGTGCACCGCAGCCCAAACCGGCTGCACCGGGAACCGGCTTTGACAGCATGGGTTCCAGCACAGACGAAGAAATCCCATTCTAAAAGGTCAGACACACCCCTTCTAATTCTTGAAGGAGGAAACTATACATGAGAAGAGATCGCTCGAGAAAACCGAGAAGAAAAGTATGCAGCTTCTGCGTAGATCATGCTGAACAGATCGATTACAAAGACGTTGCAAAACTTCGCCGTTTCACAACAGAACGCGGTAAAATCTTGCCGCGCCGCATTTCCGGCGTTTGCGCTAAACATCAGCGTAAACTGACTGTTGCCATCAAACGCGCACGTGCAATCGCACTCTTGCCGTATACGGCTGAATAATAAAAAAGACTTGTCGCTTTGCGGCAAGTCTTTTTTTTGTAGGGGCGACACGTGGGGCGCCCGCATCGGAATATGTACGATTTTCCTGTCAGGGTGCTAGGCGAATCATACAAATGCAACGGGCCGCCCTTTGGGACGGCCCCTACAACGGCTAACGGCTAACTCCGTCTACATAGCGGGCGATGATGTTGCGGTCGTCGCCGTCGTAGATGAACTGCTGGAGTTTTTCAAAAGGCGTCCGTTCCAGGCCTTCGATGTCGTCCATGTGGATGACCAGGGCGTCAAAGGCGTAGCCTTTTTCAAAGCTGCCGGTCTGGCCGTAGAAGCGGCCCGGTCCTTTGGTGGCCAAATACAAGCCTTCACCGATGGTGAGGGCTTTTTCTCTATCGTGCTTCAGGGAATAGAGTTTCGATATTTCAATGGTCAAGGCAATCTGCTTGTTCATGGCCGGTGTATGGCCGGCAGCGACGTCGCTGGCAATCGTGCAGGTCAGGCCGTTTTCCAGGTTGCGCCGCAAGGGCATGATGCCACTGGTCAGGTTGGCATTGGACTGGGCGCAGTGTGCTAAGTAAACGCCTTTATCGCGAAGTAAACGTTTTTCTTCGTCTGATAAATAGATGGCATGGGCCATGATAGTCTTTTCGGGCCGCAAGAGGCCAAAGGTATCATAGACGGCCGTATAAGACGGCAAGTCGGGATGGAGCTCTTTGACCCAGGCGACTTCATTCCGGTTTTCCGACAGATGGGATTGGACGGGCAAGTCGTAGGTTTCACAGAGGCGACCCAGGCCGGTCATCAGTTTTTCTGTCGTCGACGGGACGAAGCGCGGCGTCGCGATGAAGCGGACCTTGTGCAATGCTTCGCGGCAGCGGACGGCCAGCTCTTCCGTATCGGCCAGGGAGCGGTCCGTATCTTCCAGGAGGTAGTCCGGGGCGTTGCGGTCCATGTTTACTTTGCCGATATAGGCTTTGAAACCCATGGTTTCGGCCAGTTCCATGAGCTGCCACGTCGATTCTTTATGAATCGTCGCAAAGGCGGAAAAACATAGGGTCCCTTCGGCCTGGAGGCGTTTCAGGAAGGCCGTATAGACGCGACGGGCAAAGACGGGGGCGGCGAATTTCCCTTCGGCCGGAAAGGTGTAATGTTCCAGCCAGGGAAGGAGTTCTTCGTCAAAGCCGAGGCCGCGGTTTATGTATTGCGGGGCGTGGATATGCAGGTCGACGAAGGCCGGAATGATGATATCCTGGTTGTAATCGACGACTGTTTCCGGGCCTGTCGTTTCCGGCAGGTCCGTCATGAAGCCCGTTACGACGCCGTTTTCGATATGGGCATATTGATTTTCACGGATCGTCAGTTCATGGCGTGACGGCGTGAAGAGAAAATTTCCTTTAATGAACATGTAAACGCTCCTTGTCTATCGCTTACGCAGGTACGTAAACGGATAAGAATGATGGCAGGACTTCGATGTCCAAGGGGAAAGCCGGCCCTTCGTCGCCGTCCATGTTGGTCGAGAGATGGCTGCCATCCAGCAGTTCGATGCGGACGCGGTCCATGGTCTTCAAGGTCATCAGTTCCGACGTCAGCGGCTGGCCGGCCAGGAATTCCGGGATGACCTTGATGAGGTCCAGATAATTGAAGTCCTTGAAGATGCCCAGCCAGATTTTTCCGTCGTCGACGCGGGCCTGGGGCGCCAGGTTGCGGAAACTGCCGACGGAATTGGTCAGCATGACGACGATGAGGGGCGAGCGGTGGACTGTCGAGCCCTGGGCCGTCGTGATCTTGAACAGCGACGTCTTATGGGCCTGCATGGCCTTGATGCCGGTCAGGAAATAGGCCAGCGGGCCGAGGCGCGTCTTCTGTTCGATGGATACGTGGCCGACGGCTTCGGGCATGATGCCGGCGGCAATGGTATTGACGAAGTAGCGGTCGTTGGCCTTGGCGATGTCGACTTTGACCGTCTTGCAGTGCTGCAGCATGGCGATGGCAGCTTCCGGATGGAGGGGGATGTTCAGGGCCCGTGCCAGATCGTTGATGGTTCCCAGGGGGATGAAGCCGAAGTGGATGGCACTGTTGGCCTGTGCCAAGCCGTTGATGGTTTCATTCAGCGTCCCGTCGCCGCCCATGGAAAATACCGAATCGAAGCCGGTCAGGGCTGCTTCCTTGGCCCATTCCGTCGCGTCGCCGGCTTTCTGCGTTTCCCGCAATTCGACGTCGTCGAACATCGTTTCCAGTTGTTGTCTTAAATTATCCTTGTGATATTTTGCCCGTTCACGCCCTGCTGTAGGGTTGACGATTAACATACACCGTTTCAACTTGCTCTACTCCTTACTTGTAAATTGTGATAAGTCCTTAACGTGACTGATGATTACTATTATAGCGGTAAAAAAGTCGTTCGTGAAGGTGTAAACAAAGGATTTCTCTGATTTTCGTCGAACTCTTTAAGTAATGTTCACTTGTAATTTTTTGAAAAGGGGAGATTGGAATGAATTTTGATGCATCTGTGTATCCCTATGGCTCCCACCGGGAAGTGGTCTATGGCCGCCGGGGCATGGTCTGCACGTCTCAGACCCTGGCTGCCCAGGCCGGGCTGGATATGCTGAAAAAAGGCGGCAACGCCATCGACGCTGCCCTGGCTGCGGCCATGTGCCTGACTGTCCTGGAGCCGACCAGCAACGGCCTGGGCAGCGACGTCTTCGCCCTGATATGGACGAAGGGGAAACTCTATGGCATCAACGGCAGCGGCTGGTCCCCGGCAGGACTGACGCGGGATGAATTGCTGAAGCGGGGCTATGACCAGGTCCCGCTCCGGGGCTGGGAGCCGGTCATGGTCCCAGGGGCGCCGGCGGCGTGGGCCGAAGTCCATCGCCGTTTTGGCCGACTGGCCTTTGAAGAACTCTTTGAACCGGCCATTGCCTATGCCCGGGATGGTTATGCGGTCATGCCGAACCTGGCAGCTATGCTGGCCGACAGTATGGCATCCTTTGCACCTTATCGGGGGAAGAAAATCTTTCAGCACTTATTCGATACTTTTTTCCCTCATGGCCAGGCGCCCAAAGCCGGTGATATCCTCAAATTGCCGGAACTGGCCAAGTCTCTGGAAATCCTGCGGGACAGCCATTGCCGGGCCCTGTACGACGGTGAGCTGGCCGATGCCATTGATGCCTGGTCCCGGAAAACGGGCGGCCTCATCCGCAAGGCCGATTTAGCAGCGTATCGGCCGCAGTGGGCCGACCCGATCCATACGGCGTACCGTGGCTACGATGTCTGGGAAATGCCGCCCAACGGCCATGGCCTGGTCGTCCTCATGGCCCTGGATATTGCCGGTGGGTTTACTTTCAGTAAACGGGATGACGTTGAATCGCTCCACCGCCAGATCGAAGCCATGAAACTGGCCTTCTGCGATGGCAAGAAATATATTGCCGACCCGCGTTTCATGAAGACGGCTGTTGACGATTGGCTCTCTCCAGCCTATGCCGACCGGCGGCGGGCCCTTATCGGTCACGAGGCCCTGCTGCCGCAGCCGGTCGATGTAAACTGTGGCGGTACCGTTTACTTGTGCAGTGCCGACGGCGAAGGCAATATGGTTTCTTTCATCCAGAGCAACTACAGCGGTTTCGGTTCGGGCATCGCCGTTCCGGGATACGGCATTTCTCTCAGCGACAGGGGTCATAACTTCTCTATGGACCCAGCCAGCGATAACTGCGTCGGGCCGCGGAAGAAGTCCTATCATACGATCATTCCCGGCTTTTTGACGAAAGACGGCCGTCCTGTCGGCCCCTTCGGCGTCATGGGCGCTTTCATGCAGCCCCAGGGGCAGTTCCAGGTCCTGCTGAATACCATCGACTATCATCTCAACCCTCAGGCAGCCCTGGATGCTCCGCGCTGGCAGTGGGTCGGCGGCAAGACCATTGAAATGGAACGGGCCTTTCCAACCGCTGTCATTGAAGAACTGCGCCGCCGCGGCCATGACGTCGTCGTCAAAGACGATATCCAGACCTATGGCCGGGGACAGATCATCTGGCGCGATGACCAGGGGACGCTCATGGGTGGGACCGAACCCCGGGCCGATGGCTGTGTCGCCGCCTGGTAAAGGTCGTTTACTTTTCTTCTTCCGGAAAATATGATAGGATGGAGAAAACTAAAGGAGGACTGTCCCCATGAAACCGAAACTTTCTATTTTAGACCCTAATCCGACGCCGCTCCAATACCTGTCCGGCCTGTCGCAGGAATTATTCCGTGAAATCTATATCAAGCGCGATGACCTGACGCCTTTCGGCGGCGGTGGCAATAAACTGCGTAAATTAGAGTATCTGATGATCGAAGCCCTCAACTCTCAGGCGACGACCATTGTGACCGTCGGAGCGCCGCAGACCAACCATGGCCGCCTGACGGCGGCTGTTGCCGCGAAATTCGGCCTGAAATGCATTATCGTCGCTGTCGGTGATACTGATGGCGAACTGAGCGGCAATTTACTCCTCGACGGTATTTTTGGCGCCCGCGTCGTCCTCAAGCATGACGATGGCCGCGACCACGACGTCCAGCTCGAAGAAACAGTCAAGAAAGTCATGGCCGCCGAATTAAAGAAGGGTGAACAAGTTTACTTCATCCCCATGGGCGGCAGCGATACGACGGGTATGCTGGGCTACATGGACTGCGCCCGCGAACTCGACGCCCAGGCCAAGGAACAGCAGATCGACGGGGCGACGGTCTATGTCGCCGTCGGCAGTATGGGTACATATCTCGGCTTGTATTGCGGCTTGAAAGCCATTCAGTCGAATTTGAAACTGGTAGGCATTGCCGTCATGCCCTTCGACATGGAAAAATTAAAGGCCTACTTTAACCAGGCCAAGGAAGAATATGGCTTTGATTTCGACAGCGACTTCCACGTCGAAACGGGCTATATCGGCAAGGGCTACAACGAACCGGAACCGCGGGTCCGCGAAGCCATCTACACCATGGCCCGTCACGAAGGCATCCTCCTCGACCCGTGCTACACGGGCAAGATGTTTGCCGGCGTCCTGTCGATGATCAAAGAAAAGAAAATCAAACTGGGCCGGCAGGTCATCCTCGTGCATACCGGCGGCATGCCTGGCCTCTACACCAAAGCCCATCGCATCAAATTTGAAAACGAACTCAGAAACCAGATTGAAATCGTGAAATAAAAAAACGTGTCCCCTAGGGGACACGTTTTTTTCGTAGGGGACGCCCAAAGCCTTTTTGGCCCGTCAAGTGCCGACCAACGGAAGGCATAGGACGGCTGCCAAAACGGACAGCAGCGATGGGCGTCCCGCCTGATTCCTTAGATTAAAAGAACACTTTTGTCAATATGACGTACGACAAGGCGCCCATGACAGCCGTGCAGGGAATGGTCATGACCCAGGCCGTGACCATCTGCCGGGCGACGCTCCAGTGGACAGCTTTGACGCGTTGTGCCGAACCGACACCCATAATCGACCCGGAAACGACGTGTGTCGTCGAGACGGGCAGGTGCAGCAAGGTGGCCGAGAAGATGACGACCGCTGAGTTCAAGTCGGCTGCAAAGCCGTGGACGGGATGCATCTTGAATATCTTGCCGCCGACGGTACGGATGATCTTCCAGCCGCCGACGCTGGTCCCCAGGGCCATGGACAGGGCGCAGAGGAATTTGACCAGGTCCGGTACTTCCAGGCTGGTGATGAAGCCGCCCGATACCAATGCCAGGGTGATGATACCCATGGATTTCTGGGCATCATTGGAGCCGTGGGAAAAAGCCATGAGGGCCGCCGACACGACTTGCAGCCTGTTGGCCGCCAGGTTTACCTTGGCCGGTTTGAATGAATGGCAGACGGCAAAGATGATCTTCATGATGATGAAGCCCGTAATGATGGCCGAAACCGGTGAAATGATGAGGGACAGGACGATTTTCAGGATACCCCAGCCGTTGAGGGCGGCTACGCCGGCCGATACGATGATGGCACCGATCATGCCGCCGATGAGGGCGTGAGACGAACTGGAAGGCATGCCGACCCACCAGGTCAGGAGGTTCCAGATGATAGCGCCGACCAGGCCGGCGATGATGATCATTTCGTTGACTAACGTCGGCGAGACGACGATGTCGCCGCCAATCGTCTTGGCGACACCTGTCGAAATCATGGCGCCGAGGAAGTTGAGGATAGCCGTACCGACGATGGCGACGCCAGGGCGGATGGCACGTGTCGATACGCAGGTTGCGATGGCATTGGCCGTATCGTGGAAGCCGTTGATGAAGTCAAAGACCAGAGCCAGGACGACGACCATGATGATGAGCGACATATCAAGCATATTTCATGGTCACCTCTTTAATGGTATTTCCCAGGGTTTCGACGTGGTCGGCCGCTTCTTCCAGGGTCCCTAAGATATCTTTCCAGCGGATGACGTTGAGCAGGTCCGTTTCATCGCCGCTGAAGAGCCTGGAAATTTCCTGGCGATAGATATGGTCTACTTCCGATTCGAGGCGGTTCAGTCGTTCAGCATGACGCATGAGTTTGGCTTCGTTGTGGTCGATATCCTTCAAGAAAGAGAAAATCTTCTTCAATTCTTCGCCCATAGTGACAATCTGTTCGGTCATGGCGATGGCCGCTTTCGGCGCTTCCGTGACGTGATACATGCTGGTGCGCATGAGAGCGCCTTGCAGGGAATCGATGCAGTCTTCGAGCTGACACGTCAGTTTGTAAAAATCTTCCCGGTCGATAGGCGTGATGAAGACACGGGACAATTTGAAGATGACTTCCTGGTTGGTTTTGTCCGACGTGTGTTCCAGTTTGACGATTTCCTTGAGATGCATGGAAATGGTTGAAACGTCCTCCATGACTTCATGGGCGATGAGGGCGCCGCGATGGAAATTTTCGGCGTTGGTCATGAGATAATCGAAGAATTCTTCGTGCTTGTTGCTGATACTGAACATGTTATTTCCTCCTCTGTGTACTTAAAATCAGTATATGAGAGACATATCATTGTTTTGAAAAGAATATGTAAAGATTGAGTAAATTTTAGCTACATGTTTTATTTTTTTTGAGTCAATGGTATAATAAAAACGGTATTGTTATTTTTTATAGGTATGTATATTGTTAAGAAAAAATCGCTTGCCATGGTGCAGGCTTTTTTTGAACATGAGGTGACTTTTACGAAATGAACGAAAACCTGACTAAACGGATCCATCCCGTTGACGAAATGCTGCCGGCTGGCCGGCTCTTTGCCTACGGTCTGCAACACGTCCTGGCCATGTACGCCGGGGCTGTAGCCGTACCGATCATCATTGCCCAGACCCTGCACTTGTCGCCGGCTGAACTGGTCCACCTGATCAATGCCGACTTATTTTCCTGCGGCATCGCCACGCTGATACAGACTTTAGGCTTCTGGAAAATCGGCGCCCGCATCCCGATGATCCAGGGGGTCACTTTTGCGTCGGTCACGCCGATGATCCTCATCGGGGCGGAACACGGAATTACGGCCATTTACGGATCGATTCTCATTGCCGGGCTGTTCACTTTCTTCATTGCCCCTTTCTTTAGCCGGTTCATCCGCTTTTTCCCGCCTGTCGTCACGGGGACGATCATCACCATCATCGGTATCACCCTGCTGCCGGTAGCCGTCAACTGGATGGGCGGCGGCAATCCGAAGTCGCCGGACTTCGCCTCACCGATGAATTTGTTCCTGGCCTTCATCACCCTGGTCATCATCATCGCCATTTACCGCTGCGGCAAGGGCTTCTTGAGCAATGTTTCTGTCCTGCTGGGACTCATCGGCGGGACGATCATTGCCATGATTTTAGGGCAGACGAACTTCGCCGAAGTCGGCAACGCGGCCTGGATCGGGTTAGTCACGCCTTTTTCCTTCGGCTTCCCGACTTTTGATATCGGCTCGATCCTGTCGATGATCGTCGTCATGATCGTCACGATGGTAGAAACGACGGGGGACTGCATCGCTATCGGGTCCATCGTCGGCCGCCCCATTGGCCGCAGCCGCCTGGCACGCTGCCTCCGGGCTGATGGCTTATCGACCTTTATCGGCGGTATCCTCAACAGCTTCCCTTATACGGCCTTTGCCCAGAACGTCGGCCTCATCGCCGTCACCCGCGTCAAGAGCCGTTTCGTCGTCGCCGCGTCTGGCATCATCCTCATCGCTTTGGGTCTGTTCCCGAAGATGGCGGCTGTCGTCGCCTCTATCCCGAATTCCGTCTTAGGCGGTGCAGGCGTAGCCATGTTCGGCATGGTCATTGCCAGCGGTATCCGGGCCTTGAGTAAAGTTAAATTCGACGGGACGTACAATCTGATGATTGTCGCCGTCAGTATCGGCGTCAGCATGATCACCCTGACGGCGCCGAACTTTTTCCACAGCTTCCCGTCGTGGGCGAACATCGTCCTGCACAGTGGCATTACCCTGGGTAGTATTACGGCTGTCGTCCTCAACCTGATTCTGAATGGCAGCGGCCGGGAAGATGATGTAAACGAAGATTAAATAAATGTAAATCAAAATAAAGGCGCATCAGCGCGATGAAAGTGAGGGATTTTTTTGCTGAAACGAATGATGGCTCTGACCTGCGTCCTAGCCTTGACCGCTGGAGCTGCCTGGGCCGATACGCCGGAACTGAAGACTGGACCGGCTCCTTTTGCAGTCAAAGTGGAAATCAAGCCGACGGCGGCGCCGCAGGAAGAAACGAAACCGGCCCAGCCAGCCGTAACGGCGAAGAAGGACACGAAAAGCCAGACGGCCGCCAAGGAAGGCCAGCAGGCCAAGGCGGTCGAATCGGAAAAGAAAATAGGTATCAACCTGGCCAGCCGTATCTTAACGCTCTATGAAGGCGATACGAAGGTCAAGATGTATCACGTCGGGGTCGGCAAGACGTCGACGCCGACACCGACCGGTTACTATGCCGTCCAATATAAGGAAGTCAACCCGACCTGGGTCGACCCGGATGACACGAGCATCCAGATCGGTTCAGGACCGGACAACCCTATTGGCTACCGCTGGATCGGCTTTTACGGTAACTATGGGATCCATGGGACCAATCATCCTGAATCCATCGGCGGCTACGTATCCAATGGCTGCGTGCGCATGAAAGAAGCCGATGTGGAAGACCTCTACCAGTATGTATCCGTCGGGACGCCGGTCACGGTCTACTATGACCGCCTGGTCATCGACGTCGACCCGGACCATACGGTTTCTTATTATATCTATCCCGACGGCTACGGCTGGCAGTCCCTGAGCATCGCTCAGGTCAAGAAGGCCCTGGCCGGCTATGGCGTAGAAGATTTTGCTGATTTCCAGGAAATCTCCGATAAGATCAATGCCTCCGATGGCAACGTCACGTACATCGCCAAGGCTTACGATTTAGTTGTAAACGGCCATAAACTGGCCAAGCGGGCACTGGGCAAGAATGGCCAGATTTACCTGCCGTCCGTAGCCGTGGCGACGGCGCTGAAACTGGATTTACAGTGGAATTCCCAGCAGGGCATCCTGACCAGTCCTTATGGCATCGCCCCGGGATACGTCAAGAGCGACGTCGTTTACATGAACGCCGTCGATGCCTACTCCCTGTTCCATCTCAAAGGCGAACTGACGCCGGACTACGTCTATAATATGTACTCCGTCAAAGGCAACAGTACACCGACCGTCGTCATCTCGCCGGGAAGCGGGAATGATTGACGTTTGATGCGATGGCTTTTTTTGTAGGGGCTCGCACGTACCTTTTTAGCCCGTTAGGTATATGCAAGATGGCCATGCACCGATTGGCGTGAACGGGCGCCCCACGTGGGCGCCCCTACGACGAACGATAAACGACCTACGATGAACTCAAAAAGGCGCTGTCTTTATGCGACAGCGCCTTTTTTATTGACAAATACTGACATATGTCATATACTGAAATCAAATTAATCGACATATGTCAAAAAATACGGGCCGCGAGGACCCGTCCGGTTATTGCAGATTGGAGGAGAAATTGTTATGATGAGAGTAGCAGTTACGTATGAAAATGGGAATGTATTCCAGCATTTCGGCCATTCGGAAAAATTCAAGATCTATGATGTCGAAGATGGCCATATCATCAAGGCTGACGTCATCGACACCAATGGTCAGGGCCACGGTGCCCTGGTCGGTTTCCTGCAGGCCCAGGAAGTCAATGCCGTCATTGCCGGCGGCATCGGTGGCGGAGCCCAGCAGGCTCTGGCGGCCGCTTCGATTGACCTCTATGGCGGCGTTACGGGCAGTGCCGATGAAGCCGTCAAGGATTTGCTCAATGGTACGCTGAAATTCAATCCCGACGTAGCTTGCAGCCATCACGACCAGCAGCATGGCCATGGTGAACATCACTGCGGTTCCCACGGCTGCGGAGGTCATCAGTAACCTGTCTGTTCCCTGGAAAGGAGACGATTCCCTTGAAGAATATCACCGCTTTTTATATGAACGGCTGCCCCTATTGCAAGGGCGCCAAAGAAGCCTTGGCTGAACTGATCGAAGAAAATCCGGCTTACCGCCAGGTAGCCGTCGACTGGTACGAAGAATCGGAACACCCCGAAGTCGTACAGGGCCATTCTTACTACTATGTGCCGTCTATGTTCATCGGCACGGAAAAACTCTACGAAGCCCAGCCAGGCCAGTCTTATGACGACATCAAGGCCCATGTCAAAGCGGCCCTGGATGCGGCGCTGAAGGCTTAATCGTCGCCTAAGACGGCATGGACGGCATCCCGGCAGCGGCGGACGGCTTCATCCATGGTCTGCTCATCAATGGTGAGGGGCGGATTGAAGTAAATGACGTCGCCAATGGGGCGCAGGACCAGTCCCAGGTCCATGGCTTTGCGGAAGATGTGCCAGCCGACTCGCTTTTCCGGGTCAAAGGCACGTTTACTCCGTTTATCTTCAACTAATTCAATCGCATTGATCAGGCCGATGTGGCGGATTTCGCCGACATGGCTGTGGCTGCCGAGAGCAGCGTCTAACTTTTCGTGAAGGTAGATGCTCTTTTCGGCAGCTTTTTTTAATATATCGTCGCGTTCCATGATGTGCAGCACAGCCAGGGCTGCCCGGCAGGCCAGGGGATTGCCGGCATAGGTGTGGCTGTGGACGAAGGCCTTGTGGGTCTTGAAATCGTCGTAGAAGGCCTGGTAAATGGCATCGGTCGTAATCGTCAGGGACATGGGCAGGTAGCCGCCGGTCAGTCCTTTCGACGTGCAGAGGATATCCGGGCTGACGCCGGCGTGTTCGATGGCGAACATCTTGCCTGTCCGGCCGAAGCCGGCAGCGACTTCATCGTCGATGAGCAAGACGCCATATTGGTCACAGAGATGGCGCAGGCGGCGCAAGTATTCCGGCGGGTAGATGCGCATACCCGCTGCGCCTTGCAGGATAGGTTCGACGATGAGAGCAGCCGTTTCCTTTCCATAAGCGGCAAAGGCCTTTTCAGCGCCGACGAAACATTCACAATTACAGGTATCTCGCGTCTGGCCATAAGGACAGCGGTAGCAGTCGAGGCCATCGAAATGGATGTTGTTCATCATCATGGGCTTGTAGATGCGGGCATAGAGGTCCATACTGCCGACAGACAAGGCGCCGATGGTTTCGCCGTGATACGATTCGGACAGGCACATGAAACGCTGCCGTTCAGGGTGGCCTGACTGATACTGATATTGAAAGGCCATCTTCAGGGCACATTCGACAGACGATGAGCCATTATCGGTGAAATTGAAATGCGTCAGCCCTTTTGGCAGCAGCGGCAGCAACGCCTGACAGAGCTCGATGGCCGGACGATGGGAGAAATTGGCAAAGATGACGTGTTCCAGCTGGCCGAGCTGGTCTTTGATGGCGTCGTTGATTTCGTCGTTGCAGTGGCCGAGAAGATTGCACCACCAGGAACTGATGATGTCGATGTACTCTTTGCCTTCTGTGTCATAGAGATAGCAGCCCTTGCCGTGGTCGATGACGACGGGTGGGAAGACTTCGGCGTCTTTCATCTGTTGGGCCGGATGCCAGATGTATTTCAAGTCAGCTTTAAGTAAACTCATGTAAATCACTCCTTACTGATATAGTTGAATCAAAGCCTGGGCATCGGCCTGTAAAAGTTCGGCGTTATCGCCGACGACGGCCAGGACGGGCTTGCCGCTGAGCTTTTCAATCATGCGGATGTTGTCTTTTTCCATGGGGCTTCCCGTATAATGGTTGACGATGAAACCTTGGACAGGCAGGCCCTTTTCTTTCATATAAAAGGCGGTCAGGACGGCGCCGTTGATGGTCCCCAGGCCAGCCGGGCAGACGATGAGCGATGGGATGTGCAGCCAGCCGATGAGATCTTCCAGCTGGAAGCTGATGGCATCATCTTCGTGGAGGGGACAGATGATGCCGCCGCTGCCTTCGACCGTAACGTAGGGATAGGCTGCCGTGACGCACTGCCAGTCGCGGAGGATGACGCTTTTTTCGATGGGCTTCTCTTCCCAGCGGGCTGCTAGGTGAGGCGACACGGCGTGGTCGTAAAGATAAGACAAGAGCAGGTCCGGCGATTCGCCAATCCCGGCTATCTCATTTACATAACCGGCATCACTGGCCGCGACGGTCGGGGCGCCGCTGATGGCAGCCTTATAATAACCGACGTCATAACCGTGCTGGCGCAGTGTCTTGATGAGCAGGGCTGTGACATAGGTCTTGCCGATGTCCGTCCCCGTCCCGGTGATGAATAAACCTTTACTCATAGTAAACGAACTCCTTTCTAGAGGGCAGTGGTCCGACGTATCCGGCGGGCCAGGAAGGCGGCGACGATGCAGAGGAAGATGTCGCCGGGAATGGGCAGGACGAAGCAGTAGACGAAGAGTGTCCACAGACTGATCGGTGTGCCCAGGTATACGTTATTGATTAAAGCTAAATAGACCATGCCGCAGGCGTAGACGATGATGAGGCCGGCAAAATCAGCAGCTAGCAGGCGCCGCAGCGATGGCGTGGTGCTTTGATGAGCGACGTATCCGGTCAGCCAGGCACCGCCGATGAAGCCGATGAGGTAGCCGAAGGTCGGTTGGAAAATATAGGATGGACCGCCACCGGACGTGAAGACCGGCAGGCCGACCAGCCCTAAGAGGACGTAGACGGCGACCGAGGCGGCGCCGCGGCGGCTGCCCAGGATTAGTCCGGCCAGGGTGGTGAACAATAATTGCAGTGTAAAAGGACAGAACGGGACGGGAATGCGGATAAAGGCCCCGATGGCGATGAGTGCCGTGAACAGGGCGAATAAGACCATATCCCGCGTATCCCAGCGGTGGGCTGAGAGGACAGAAGAAACCATGGAATCACTCCTTTTAATAAATGTAAACCACACAAACGATTAAAAAAGTTTACGATAATCTGGATTATAGCCAATAATCGACTTATTGTCAATTTTTAAATGTCATAAATTAGTTAACAATAATCCGGTGAGAATTTCTCCCATTGACAAAAGTGAAAGAAGTGATTAATCTATAATTACAAAATAGATATAAATTATTTTGTTTAAAAAAGAAATGGAGGAATTGCGATGTCAAATGTTAATATTGACTGGTCGGCCTTGGGTTTTGAATATCAGCCGATTGCAAAACGTTATGTTGCCAACTATAAAGATGGCAAATGGGGCAAAGGGGAATTGACAGATAACCCGAATGTCGTCCTCAATGAATGTGCCGGCATCCTGCAATACTGCCAGCAAGTCTTTGAAGGCTTGAAAGCCTATAAAACCAAAGACGGCCGTACGGTCACCTTCCGTCCGGACCAGAACGCAAAACGTTTGATGGACTCGGCAAAACGTTTGGAAATGCCGCCGGTTCCGGAAGATATGTTCATGGAAGCTGTCGACGAAGTCGTCCGGGCCAATAAGGATTATATTCCTCCCTTTGAAAGCGGCGGCGCTCTCTACCTGCGTCCGTATCTCTTTGGGACTAACCCGGTCATCGGCGTCAAACCGGCTGACGAATATCAGTTCCGCCTCTTCGGCACGCCTGTCGGCTCTTACTTCAAGAACGGCGTCAAACCGATTACGATCTGCATTTCTGACTTCGACCGTGCAGCACCGCGCGGCACAGGCCATATCAAAGCCGGCTTGAACTATGCCATGAGCATGTATCCTTACATTTTGGCTCATCAGAACGGCTTCGATGAAAACATGTTCCTCGACCCGGCTACGCGCACGTACGTAGAAGAAACGGGCGGCGCTAACTTCCTCTTCGTCAAGAAAGATGGCACTTTGGTTACGCCGAAATCGGACTCCATCCTGCCGTCCATTACCCGCCGTTCCCTGATCACGATCGCAATGGACATGCTTGGCATGAAAGTCGAACACCGTCCGGTTAAGTTCGCAGAAGTCAGCGAATTCGCTGAAGCCGGCCTCTGCGGTACGGCTGCCGTCATCTGCCCGGTAGGCAAAGTCGTTGACCACGGCAAAGAAATCTGCCTCCCCAGCGGCATGGACGAAATGGGTCCTGTCCTGACGAAACTGTACAAGACCTTGCGGGGCATCCAGATGGGCGAAATCGAAGGACCGGAAGGCTGGATCCACGAAGTTAAATAATTTATATTTCGTAGGGGCTCGCACGTGGCGAGCCCGCGGGTATATGTAAGATGCCCGTGAACCGATTTGCGCGAACGGGCGCCCCACGTGGCGCCCCTACAGAAAAAAGGCTTGTCGCATGTGCGACAAGCCTTTTTTTTACAACACGCCCAAGCCTTCCAGAAATATTTTTAAACCAATCAAGATGAGGACGGCCCCGCCGATGCGTTCGGCCTTATTTTTATAGCGCATCCCGAAGAGGCTGCCGACTTTTATCCCGGCTGCCGAGAACAGGAACGTCGTCACGCCGATGAGCGTCACAGACGACACGAGGGCGATGTCCATAAAGGCGAAGGTGACCCCGACGGCCAGGGCGTCGATACTGGTTGCGATAGCCAGCATGAGCATCGTATAGGGACTCATGGACGCATCACAGTGCTCTTCGTCCTCAAAGGACTCCTTAATCATATTGAGGCCGATGGCGCTGAGCAGGATGAACGTGACCCAGTGATCATAGGCATCGATCATGTCGGCGAAAAAGCTGCCCAGACCATAGCCGATAGTGGGCATCAGAGCCTGGAAGCCGCCAAACCACAGGCCGGCCAGGACCATGTGGCGCCAGTTGATTTTTCCCAGCGACAGGCCTTTACAGATGGAAACGGCAAAGGCATCCATGGATAGGCTGACGGCCAGCAAGAGTAAATCAAGTGTATTCATTCTCTTCTCTCCTCATCAATGCAGCAATATACAATTCAATTATTATAGGAGATAGGGAAATCGATGTCAACGAAAAAGATTGCCAAATCAACGAATTGTGCTACAATACATTTTGTGACAAGAAAGGACGTGAAAACACATGAAATATAGAAAGCGCCATCTCCTGGCGGCGCTCCTCAGTGCGTTTACTTTATTTTCCGGTCAGGCCATGGCCATGTCCGTGGATAACCTGATGCAGGTCGTCGCCAAGGACAGTGCGATAGGCAAGACCATTTCCTGGCAGTATGACAGCGACCGTAGCGATTACAGTGTAGAATACCGTCACAAGGACCAGGGTGATGTCCAGTTGGCTTATGTGACCGAAGGGAAACGGCCTCCCATTTACGACGCCGACAATCCGGCACCCTATACGTATGGGGCTTACATGCAGAAACTGACACCGGCGACGGAATATGAATACCGCATCGTCAATGCTGACGGTGCGACCGATTGGATTACTTTTTCGACGACAAAAGAAGATTTAAACAAATACAAAGTCCTCGTCTTCGGCGACTCTCAGTCCACCGATTACAGCGTCTGGGGGCAGACGGCGCAGATCGCCTGGCAGCAGAACGATGATGCGGCTTTCTTCATCAACATGGGCGACATTACCGACAACGGACAGGCCTACTTCCAATGGCGGGACTGGTTTGAAAATGCCGATGTCCTGACCAGCCACATCCCTTTTGCCCCGGTCCTGGGCAACCACGAAGCCTATAGCATGGATTGGAAATTTGCCGAACCGTATACGTATAAGGCCCTGTTCGCCGTGCCCTATGGTGGACCGAAGGACCAGAACCGCCTGGCTTACTCCTTCGATTATGGCGACGTCCACTACGTGTCCCTCAATACGGATTATGAAGAATTGAACGGCTGGCGTCCGACGATGATGGAAGATGAAGCAGCCTGGCTCGACAAGGATTTGGCTGCGGCCAAGAAGGCCGGGAAACGGCTGGTCGTCCTCATGCACCGTCCGCCTTGGGACAGCCCGTATAACGGCACCCTCGATGTAAACGGCAAATACTTCATGCCGCTCTTCGATAAATACGACGTCCCCCTGGTATTTACGGCTCATGAACACTGCTATGAACGGACCGTTCCCATCAAGAACGACCAGGCCGCTACGGAAGGGACCGTCTACATTGCCACGGGCCGCTCCGGGACAGAATCCTGGGATGGCTCGGTCAAGAAACCGACCGATGTCGTTTACTATAACCCGACGGATATGCCCATGTACCTGACGCTCCAGGTCGAACCGGATGAATTCCGCGTCAGCGCCATGAAAAATGACGGCACCCTGATCGATACCGTTTCCATCCCGGCCAAGCACCAGGAAGCGGAAGTTTCCAAAAACGCAGACAACACCGTAAAGGCGCCGGAAACGAAGACCAAGAAAGATAAGCAGAGTGCTAAGCAACATGCTAAGAAAAGTGTAAACAAACATAAACGGAAGTAAAGACGGTTGTTTTCTTTCTGGAAGACGTGTATAATTAACAGTTACAGAAAGTAAACAGAAGAGGAGCGAATGAGAATGAAAAAATTAGCAAAAAATATGATCCTTTGTGCGCTCGTGACGATGAGTTTATCAGCCGTCTGCTTTGCAGAAGATACGACTACGACGGAAACGACGACAACAGAACCGCAGGCAACGGCTACGGTGACGACAACGACTCAGGCCGCTCCGGACCAGAATGTCGTCGACTGGCTCGACCCGGCTGCCGGTGAATGGTACAGCACTAAGGGCAACCTGGTCATGACCATCGAAGGCAACACCATCAACGGCTGTACGGTAACGGACCCGAAAGACTGCACCTATGACTATCCGCGGACCGGGACCTTTACCATCCATGAACAGACTGGCGACCGGACGATCAAGATGGACCTCATGGGCCATAAATCCCATCAGTACCTCATCGTAGACAATAAGATGCCCTTACGCCGTTCCCTCAACGCCGACCGTTACGAATCCATTGGCGGCGTCTACCTCGGCATGACCCAGGAAGACTTGACGGCTGCCTATGGCCAGCCGAGCAGTACTGCCGAAGATCAGGGAACAGACCGCTGGATTTATGATAACCATCACATGGACGCTTATCTCCAGGGCGGCATCGTCATCGGTATCCGCATCTATGACGGCAGCGATTTGAAGTTCGATAAATCCGGCCTGACCGCTTCTGACACAGCAGGTGCCTATGCCAAATCTTACGAATTGGAAACGACGCCGGAAGTCCCGACAGAAGCCAACGCCATTTCCAAAGCCTATAAACTGCCCCAAGGCGAATACCTGCGCTTTGGCCAGAATTTCGTCCAGCTTTCCATCTAATCGGATAGATACTAATTGCACATCGACTGAAATGGGGCCTCACATGACGGGAATCTTCATGTGACAGCCCCCTTTTCGTTGCATTATTCTTTGAAATACGGTAAACTAAAGGTAATTGATTTATATGAATTGCTGTTGCGCTGGCTGGCATGGTTAAGCCTTTTTTTATTGGAAAAATGAGCCAGGTAAATGCAAAAACAGAGATAGTAAACATGAGGAGAGAAAACACGTGATTACGACAAGAGATTTAATGGACCGCTATAATATCAAGACCCGTCAGGGCATCATCCAGTTCGTCAAAAAACATCTGGACGAAATCAATCATGACGGAGAAGAACACGCCACCATGCAGAAAGGCGAATGGGCCTTCGATACGGAAGCTGTCCGCATCCTCGACCAGCTGCGCGGCCTCCACGACCAGGCGACCATTACCGAACTGGAAAGTGAAAAAGTATCCAATGCCCAGCAAGAATCGCACAACCTGCGCATTTTGCTGCTCAAAGCCCAGCAGGACCTCAACACGGCCCAGCAGCAGGTCATCACGTTGCAGCAGAACCTGATCGCCAAACAGAACGAACTGTCTGAAGTCAAAGTCAAAGCCCTGGAAGCTCAGCAGAACAAGGACCAGGCCGATGCCCTGCAGAGCGAACTGGACCGTCTGAAAAAAGAAGGCAGTATCATCGAAGACGAACACAAACAACTCCAGGAAACACTGGCCACCGTCCAGGCTGAACGAGACAGCCTGCGCCAGCAGCTGGCCGAAAAAGACAACCGCCATTGGTGGGAATTCTGGAAATAATCATATACCGGGAACAGGGACTATGGCATGGAAATCCTGAGAGCATGCCATAGTCTTTTTTTAGGCTCCCATGATAGGGAAGCTGGCCGCCAAAGGCGGTCTGAGAGGTTAAGGCTCCCATGATAGGGGAGCTGGCTGCCGAAGGCAGTCTGAGAGGTTCTTTGAAAAGGAGAGATACGGCCATGAGCGATAATATTACGATTCGGTCAGCCTGTGAAAGTGATGCGGCAGCTTTGGCCCGGATTTACGCACACTATGTGGAAAAGACGGCCATTACGTTTGAATACACCGCGCCGGATATGGTGGAAATGGAACGACGCCGCCAAGAGATTTCGCAGCACTATCCCTACTTGGTTGCCGAAACAGACGGCAAGGTCATCGGTTATGCCTATGCCCATGCATTCTATGGCCGTGAAGCCTACGCCTGGTCGGTGGAATCGAGTATCTACGTCGATGTAAACACCCGTAAACACGGGATTGGCCGTAAACTGTACGAAGCTCTGGAAAAAGCCTTGAAATCCATGGGAATCCTCAACATCAACGCCTGCATTGTCGTACCCCGTGATGATCAGGACCCGTATGTCACCAACGGCAGCTTGAACTTCCATCAACGCCTTGGCTACACCCTGGTCGGTCGTTTCCACAACAGCGGCTACAAATTCGACCGTTGGTATGACGTCGTCTGGATGGAAAAAATGATTGGCCCCCATACCGTTCATCCCCGATTTCCGGCAAAAAATGAGACCCTTTTTGCTTTATAGTTTGTAGCATGGAGTTTGTAGGGAGAGGGGGATTTGGCAGTCATGTGCAACTTAGGAGAAGGAATATACGAAGATGGCCTGATGAAAGGCAGGGAAGAAGGTAAAAAAGAAGGTAAATTGGAATTTGCTCTCGAATTGTTGAAAGATGGAATGTCCTTGGAAAAAGTGGCAAAGTATAGCAAATTATCATTGTCCATGATTGAAAAAATGGCTAAACAAAATAAATTGATTTAGGAGCAGTTGGATGTATGATGTTTGAAGCGATAGCTTTCAACTTCAAACGCAAAAAGAGGCTGTCGCATATGCGACAGCCTCTTGATTTTTTGGAGCCACTAATAGGATTCGAACCTACGACCCTCTCATTACGAATGAGATGCTCTGCCAGCTGAGCTATAGTGGCAAGTACTCTTATATTATATTCACGAGGCCTATAGTTGTCAACACTTTTTTTAAACTTTTCTGATTTTTTTTGAAGAGTTATTATGGCGTGCGAAAACGGCCCTGCTAGTGAAGGAGGACCTGGCAGGGCTGTTTCCGTGATGATTGTGAAAGGGTTTAGGTTGTAGTTGTGAGGTGGTTCTACTGGCCTGCTTATATTATATAATACCATGTATAGGAATTTTCTCGTATTAGGGGACTAACTACGGATTTTTTGTTACTAACATCGATATACAGGGACGAATGGGAATTATTTCAAGTTTTTTTGGAAAATGTGTTGACAAGATGGAAAAGGTCTGGTAAGATATACAAGTCGTCGCGATGAGGCGATGACACGATGACCTTTGAAAACTGAACAATGAACTGAATGAACGCCAACGTGCGAGGTTCTATTTATAGAACGTCAAACAATGAGTAATACCAAATAATAAACAAGAGCCAAACGCTCTTCCATATATCATGGAGAGTTTG
>NZ_JBBMEU010000028.1:0-28709 GCF_040096415.1 Megasphaera intestinihominis | reverse complement strand
AAAATCGATGGCAGCCGCGACGAAGATGACATCGACGACATCGCCGGTCAGGCCGTCGACCTGGGCAGTGTCCCCATCATCGTCATCCGCGCCGACCAGGGCGCCAAAGCCGACGAACTCGTCCAGAAGATGGAAAGCCGCTGGGACCTGGAAGCCAAGACCTTTGAACTGGCTGTCCCCGTCCAGACGAAAGAAGATATCCAGGCCCTGGAAGATGCAGCTAAAGCCTTCCACGAAGCCCATCACGACGCAACGGTCATCCCACATCCTATCGGCAAAATCGCCAAAGAAGCCATGCTCCAGGGCCAGACCTTCGGCGCGCCCCTGCTCTATACGACAGACGGTGAAGAAACGGAAACCCTGCCGACCAGCACGGCCATCCATAAACTGCTCCATCCGGAAGAATAATATAAAAAAGAGCTTGTCGCACGACGACAAGCTCTTTTAAGTTGTTAGTGGCTAGCAGTTAGTTGTTAGTGGATGGCTTTAAATTTAAAGTTTTTCTATGAAAACTACAAAATCTGTACTACAAACTATAAAGAGAAAGGGACATCGCATGATGGCATAGGCCTTCATGCGATGTCCCTTTTTAGCTGCAAACTATCTTTTACTGTAAATTCTTGGTCAACAGCTGGTTGACGACGCCGGGGTTGGCCCGGCCTTTTGTTTCTTTCATGATCTGGCCGACGAGGAAGCCGATGGCTTTCTTCTTGCCGGCTTTATAGTCGGCGACGGACTGCGGGTTGGCAGCGATGACTTTTTTGACCATGTCTTCCAGGGCACCTGTATCGGTGATCTGGACCAGACCCTGTTCTTTGACGACGACGTCGGCTGCTTTGCCGGACTTCCACATTTCCGGCAGGACTTTCTTGGCGATCTTGCCGGAGATGGTCCCTTTAGCGATGAGTTTCAAGAGGCCAGCCAGGTCAGCCGGTTTGACTGGCGAAGCGGAAATGTCGATGTTTTCTTCGTTCAGTTTCTTGGCGAATTCGCCGAGCATCCAGTTGGCTGCTTCTTTGGCATCGACGCCTTCTTTGACGACGGCTTCAAAGTAATCGGCTGTCTGTTTTTCCAGGGTCAGCAAGTTGGCGTCGTATTCGGACAAGCCCAATTCATCCTGGAAGCGCTGGCAGCGGGCATCGGGCATTTCCGGCAGTTCCTGGCGGACCTGTTCGATGTATTCCGGCGACACTTCGATAGGAATGAGGTCCGGTTCCGGGAAGTAACGGTAATCGCTGTCCCCTTCTTTGACGCGCTGGAGGATGGTAATGCCCTTGGCTTCATCCCAGCCGCGCGTAGCCTGCTGGATTGTACCGCCTTCGTCGAGGATCTGAGCCTGGCGGACGGCTTCGTATTCAATCCCCTTCTGGACGGCGCTGAAGGAGTTGATGTTCTTGATTTCCGTCTTGGTCCCCAATTTATCCGAACCGACGGGACGGACGGAGATATTGGCGTCACAGCGCATACTGCCTTCTTCGAGGCGGCAGTCGGAAACGCCGAGGTACTGCATGATGGAGCGCAGTTTTTCCAGATACGCTCTGGCTTCGGCACCGCTGCGCAGTTCCGGTTCGCCGACGATTTCCAGGAGCGGTACGCCCGTACGGTTATAGTCGACGCTGGTCGAATCAGAGTTGGCAATGCTGCCGCCGCTGTGGACGAGCTTGCCTGCGTCTTCTTCCATATGGATACGGGTCAAATGGATGCGGCGCTGTTTGCCGTCGACGTCGATATCGATGTAGCCACCTTTGCAAATCGGCAGGTCGAACTGGGACGTCTGGAAGTTCTTCGGCAAATCGGGATAGTAGTAGTTCTTGCGGTCGAATTTGCTGAACGGCAGGATGTCGCAATGCAGGGCCAGGCCGGCTTTGACGGCATAATGCAATACTTCTTTATTGAGTACGGGCAGGACGCCGGGCAGGCCTAAGCAGACCGGGCAGACGTGGGTATTCGGTTCGGCGCCGAATTCCGTGCTGCAGCCGCAGAAAATCTTGGTTTTCGTTTTTAATTCGACATGGACTTCCAAGCCGATAACGGATTCGTATTTCATTAAAGTTCAACCTCCCCCATGGGCGACGGCTTGCGAAGGTCCGTCCGATTCTGTTCAAACGTATAGGCCACGCGAAGCAGCGTTGCTTCGTCCATGGCCTTGCCGATGAGCTGCATGCCGATGGGCAGGCCGTTCTTATAGCCGCAGGGAATGCTGAGGCCCGGCAGGCCGGCCAGGTTCAACGTGACCGTGCAGACGTCGCCGAGGTACATAGCCAGCGGATTGTCGCTGTTCTGGCCGATTTTGAAGGCCGTATCCGGTGCCGTCGGCGTGAGCAGGACGTCGCATTTCTTCAGGGCTTCGTCGTAGTCCTGTTTGATCAGAGTACGGACCTTCATGGCCCGCAGATAATAAGCGTCGTAATAGCCCGAGCTGAGGACGTAGGTCCCGAGGAGGATACGGCGTTTGACTTCGTCGCCAAAGCCTTTCGTACGGGTCTTGATGTACATGTCGACGATATCCTTGCCGTCGACGCGCATGCCAAAGCCGACGCCGTCATAACGGGCCAGGTTGGAGCTGGCTTCGGCCGGCGCGATGATATAGTAAGCAGCGATGCCGTATTTCATGTGGGGCATGCTGACCGGTACGATTTCAGCACCGAGTTTCTTATACGTTTCGATAGCGTCTTCCAGGGCCTTGCGGCAGTCAGCATCGAGGCCTTCACCGAAGAATTCTTCCGGGACGCCGATTTTCATACCCTTGACGTCATTGACCAGGGCCTGTTTGTAATCTTTTTCAGCCTGGGGAATGGACGTCGAGTCCTTGGCATCGTGACCGGCGATGGCATTGAGGACGATGGCGCAGTCAGCTACGTCGTTGGTGAAAGTACCGATTTGGTCCAGAGACGACGCAAAGGCGATGAGGCCATAACGGGAAATGAGGCCGTATGTCGGTTTGAGGCCGACGACACCGCAGTACGAAGCCGGCTGACGGACGGATCCGCCTGTATCCGAACCGAGGGCCCAGACCGTTTCGCCCGAAGCGACAGCGGCAGCCGAACCGCCGGACGAACCACCGGGGACGCAATCGAGGTTCCACGGGTTATGAGTCAGCTGGAAAGCCGAGTTTTCTGTCGAACTGCCCATGGCGAATTCGTCCATATTGGTCTTGCCCAGGCTGACATAATCAGCAGCCATCAATTTTTCGATGACCGTCGCATTGTACGGCGATTTGAAATTTTCCAGCATCTTCGATGCACACGTAGCCTTCTGACCTTTGATGCAGATGTTGTCCTTGATGGCACCGGGAATCCCGGCGAGGTCACTGATGGCTTCACCGGCTGCGATTTTGGCATCGACAGCGGCAGCCGCTTCCAGGGCATAGTCGCGGTTATCCGATAAAAACGCCTGTACTTTCGGTTCTACTGTATCTTTATGTGCAAGAAAAGCCTTGGTCAATTCGACAGCCGATACGTCGCCGTTGACCAGTTTTTCATGCAGTTCATGGATGGTTAACATACATACGCCTCCCTGTTAATCCTGGATGACTTTCGGAACTTTGAAATAGCCATCAGCCTGTTCCGGCGCATTCTGAAGCGCTTTTTCATTGGCCAGTGACGGCTGGGGAACGTCGTCGCGCATGACGTTGGACATGGATACGGCATGGGCCGTCGGCTTGACATCGGTCACATCGACTTGGCTCAAGAGATCCATGTACGATAAAATGTCGTTCAGCTGTTTCCCGACCGTTTCCATCTGGTCTTCCTTGACTTCCAGGCGGGACAACAGTGCGATCTTCTTTATTTCTTCGGCACTGATTTTCATACTGACACTCCTTGCAGATATTTTTAGCGTGACAAATCGGAATCATTTGTCAAAATTCAACACATATATAATTTAATCACCTTTTGCCATATTTTGCAAGCCTCATCGCCTGTATGCGATACCGCAGGGGCCGTCCCAGAGCCTTTCTGCCCCATCCGATGCAGGACGATTGCCCGAACGGATAGCAGCGGCGGGCGGCCCGCTACGTGCTGAGGGCTTCCCCAAGCATCGTTGTTACTTTGAGTTTGTCGCGGCGGAATGCCGCATCTGAGTCCGAGGAAAAAGCCGTGGCTCGTGGCTCGTGGTTCGTGGCTCGTAAAAATCCACCATTATACCAGAATGGGCTATGATGGAATCTCACAGCGGGCTGCCCTGCGGGACGCCCAGAGGGCGTCCCACCTATTCTCTCGTCAGGCGGTAGATGAGGGCATTGCAGATGGCGGCGGCGATGGTGCTGCCCCCTTTTCGGCCTTTGGCGACGATGTAGGGAATGCCGGCTTCCATGATGACTTCTTTGGCATAGACGACGTTGACGAAACCGACAGGGACGCCGATGATCAGGGCCGGCCGCATCTTCCCGGCATCGATGAGTTCCCGCAGGCGCAGGAGGGCTGTCGGGGCATTGCCGACGGCGACGATGACCGGCCCTTCGAGGGCTGCGGCTTTATCCATGGAAGCCTGGGCCCGCGTCGTCCCCTGCGCTTTAGCAGCGGCAGCTACGTCTTCATCGGCCATGAAGCAGACTTTGCGGCAGCCCAGTTTTTTTAGACCCGGCTGGCTGATACCCATGCAGGCCATGTTGGTATCGGTCACGATGGTGCAGCCGCCTTTCAGGGCCGTCAAGGCCTGATCGACGGCGCCAGGGCTGAAACGCAGGTTGCGGACATAGTCAAAGTCGGCACTGGTGTGGACGACGCGCTTGATGATATCCTTTTCGTCTGGCGGCAGGATGATGTCGCCTAATTCGTCTTCAATGATTTCCATGCTGCGCCGTTCGATATCGGCTGGTAAAATGTGTTCAATTTTCATGAGTTCCTTCCTTTCGATGGATGCAGGCTGCGACGAAGCGGGCGGCCCAGTCCCTTTTCCCCAGGAAATGGATGTGGGGATAGCCGCCGATGAAGTGGTCGTTCGCCATGATGCAGGGCCAATGGCGCTGGCTCCCGGCCTTATAAGCCGTAAAATCATGGCCGTTGTCCGTGCTGTCTGAATAGTGGAATTCGTGGGCCGTCACGGTGTCGCCAGCGCAGCAGAGCAGATTGTCTTTTTCAGCCTTCAGGGTGACGTAACCGAAACGCTTCAGGGACGAGGTCATGAAGGTTTCGCCAGGTACGGCGCCGACCCAGGGCCACAGGCGGTCCTGGCTGTCGCGAAAGGCCTGATGGAGATACATGAATCCCCCACATTCGGCGATGCACGGCAGCCAGGCGTCCAAGGCACGGCGAAGGGATGCACGCATCGACGCGTTCTGGCTCAAGGCCTGGGCATACAGTTCGGGATAGCCGCCGCCGAGATAGAGACCGTCACAAGGCGGCAGTTCCCCGTCGTGGAGGGGACTGA
Organism: Megasphaera intestinihominis; assembly: GCF_040096415.1. Taxonomy (NCBI): domain Bacteria; kingdom Bacillati; phylum Bacillota; class Negativicutes; order Veillonellales; family Veillonellaceae; genus Megasphaera; species Megasphaera intestinihominis. The sequence goes on along the minus strand of NZ_JBBMEU010000028.1, from coordinate 23,339 downwards.
AAAAGACCAGGTCCGCGCCGGCCTGCTGCAGGACCTGGAGGCTGTCTTCATAATAGAAACAGAAGGCTTCGTCCCGGGCGATGGCCAGGACGGCCCGGCCAGGATCGGGATGAAAGGCCGGACTGCCAGACCCGGTCAAAGGCGCTGCCTGGCGGGCACAAGCCAGGAGTTCATCAATGGCGATAGTCTTTTCGGCCTGGGCGGCCAAAGCGGCCATTTTCCCTTGGAGGTCAGTAATTTCATCGGCTGTGACCAGTCCCAGATGGCGGCTGGAAAAAGTGCAGTCCGGCATATCCGGGAAGCAGCCCAGGGCTTTCAGGCCCGATGCCTTTTCCCAGGCCCCTTTGAAATGCTCATAGACCATGGGCTTGATGCGGTTGACGATGAAGCCGACGACGTGGCTGTCAGCCCGGAAAGCAGCCATTCCCTGCAAGACGGCTGCCAGCGACAGGCCGGCACCGCGGCCGTCGACGACGAGGACGACCGGCGTATCTGTCGCTGCGGCCAATTCATAGGCGCTGGCCTCCGAACCCGTGCCGACGCCGTCGTAGTAGCCCATGGCCCCTTCCAAAATGGCTACATCAGCCGCAGCACCATGGCACAGCAGCGTCTCCCGGGCAGCTGCGGCGCCCGGCTCGTGGCGGCCGAGGAGAAAGAGGTCCAGATTATACGACGGCGTATCCAGGACCCGGCGGTGGAACATGGGGTCGATATAATCAGGACCACTCTTGAAAGCAGCCGGCGACAGGCCGCGGTCCTTGAGGGCCTGTAACAAAGCGCAGACCACCGTCGTCTTGCCGCTGCCGCTGCTGGGAGCTGCCAAAAGCAGCCGTGGAACCGGCGTTCCTTGTATAGATGAGGGCATGAGGATCTCCTTTCGTGAATGTAAAGTCGTTCATCGTAGGTCGTTCATCGTTCATCGAAAAAGCAAAGACCCCGGCAGGCCGCAGGTCACTTTGTAGGGGCCGTCCTAAGCCTTTTTGGCCCGTCAGGTGCCGACCAGCGAGAGGCGCAAGACGGTTGCCAAAACGGACAGCTGTGGCTAGGCGGCCCGCCTTCGCAGTTCGCAACAAGGCTCCCCTGAGAAGGGGAGCTGGCAGCATAGCCGACTGAGGAGTTCTTCCAGCAAAGGCCCCTTGCAAGGTGGCAGAAACCTTTGTGCGACAGTCTGGGTCTAAGCTTCCCCTGCGTCCTGACGGACAGCTGTCATGATATATACCGGGTTCTGGGCCATCATGAGATGATGCTGGCCGACTCGTTTGCTGCGGGCCGCGCTGACCTGGGTGATGTCCAGCTGGTATCCGTTACGGGCGGCGTAATAAGCGGTGACGGCGGCCAGGGTTTCCAGGCTGATGGCCGTAATGACCATGCGGCAGGCTTCATTCTTGTCATACAGGTCATCGAGGATGGATGCCAGATTGCCTTTGGTCCCGCCAATGAAGGCGTAATCCGGTGCGATGTCCAAGGTTTTCAAGGTCTGGCTGGCATCGCCGGCGACGACGGTGACGTTAGTCAGGCCGAAATGGCCGATATTCTGCTGCAATACAGTCAGGGCCTCTTCATTGATTTCAAAGGCATAGACGTGGCCAAAAGGAGCCTGCAAGGCCAGTTCGACCGTGCACGAACCAGTACCGGCCCCGATGTCACAGACGACGGCGTCTGCTTCCGGAGCCAGTTTGGACAGGACGACGCTGCGGATTTCCTGCTTGGTCATGGGCGCTTTGCCGCGCAGGAAGGCTTCATCGGGCAGACCGTGGACGGGCCGCACCCAGGGCCGGGCCTTTTCGTTTTCTACCATCATGACGGCCAGGGAATCGGCGGGACGGTCGGTGAAATCGGCAGCCGTCCCGCGGAGGATGTTTTCATTGTCATAAGATAAGTCGCAGCCAATGGCTACGGACACCATATCCAGGCCGGCCTGGCAGAGTTCCCGGCACAAGGCGGCCGGTGAATCGGACCCGCCTGTCAGGACGAAGACTTTCCGATGCTGGCGGACGGCGGCGACGAGGGATTCCCGGCGGCCATGGCGGCTGACGATAAAGGCGTCGTTCCACGTCGTCTGCAAGGCGGCCGCAAAGTAGACGAGGCTGCTGATACCGGCGATGCGGGTCACCGTGCAGCCAGGGATGTCCGTGAGCAAGGCGGCCAGGCTGAAAAAGCCGACGTCGCCGGACACGAGGATGGCCATGGGCCCTTCCTCATCGGACAAAGAAGCGGCAAGCTGACAAATATCGTCACGCCGGTACGTCGCGACCAGGCGCTTCCCGGAAGCCGCAAAAGGCGCCAGCATCCGCTTGTCGCCGACGAGGATGGGCGAAGCCTCTATGGCCGCTTTGGCCTGCCCCGTCAACAAAGCCGGATTGCCGGGCCCTGTGCCGATAATATATACGTGCATGGTATGTCTCCTTTCATGGGCGCCCGCAGGTCGCAGTCCGCTCGGACTCAGATGCCGCGGTGCGGCAACAGTTTCAAACGGACAACATCACTTCGAGTAACCCTCGCTCGCAAAAATTTCCCGAACGGGGCTATTTTTCGCGAACTGCGTCTTCCCTATTTGCCTGAATAGATATGTGTAAAAAGCAACCTCTCAGTCAGCTGCGCTGACAGCTCCCCTATGAGGGGAGCCTTGCTCTTAAGCCTCCCCTCATAGGCCTTTTTTAGCCCGTCAGGTGCTGACCGTAGGGAAGCGCAGGGCAGTTGCCAAAACGGAGAGCTGAGCTGGAGGTGGCTCAAAGAGCCGGAGAGGTTGCTTTCTTGTCATTACTCTCCCCGTTCGATGACGATGACCGTGGCACCTGTTTGTCTGGCAGCTTCTAATTTTTCCTGAAAGCCGCCGGTGTGGCCGGAGTTCTTGGTGACGACGTAGTGAGCGCCGGTCTGGCGGAACATGGCCGCATTGAGTTCGGTCGTGAAGGGGCCCTGCATACAAATCACGTGGGCCGGCAGGTAGCCTAGATCCAGGGCCCGGTCCAACGACGGACGGACGGGCAGGATGCGGGCGTAGATGCGCTGGGCATAATCGGGAATCTGGGCAAAGGAATCCAAGTCCTTACTGCCTGTCGTCAAGAAGATGGGCCCCGTCGTGTGGTTCAGGACTTCGACAGCTTCGCCGACGGAATGGACGGCGATGCAGCCAACCTGGTCCTCATAGCGGCCGCGCCGGCGCTGGATGCGGCGGTACGGGACGCCGACGGCAGCACAGGCCTGGCGGATATTGGCCGTCACGACTGTCGCATAGGGATGGGTCGCATCGATGACCTGAGCGATAGCCTGTTCCCGGAGAAAGGTTTCCATCTCCCCTTCGTCCATGCGGCCGGTCACGACGGTCACGAAAGGGCTTTCAGGCACTAACGAAGCGCCGTAATCGGTGGCGACGGACACGTAAGCCCGGATATGACAGCAGTCGGCATAATGGGCTAGTTTCCGCCCTTCTGTCGTGCCGCCGGCAATCCATACGGGGCTCCTCATAAGTGATATCCCCGCGGTGTGACCAGTTTGCCATGGATGTTCCGGGTCTGGCTGTTGCCGATGAAGACCGTACAGAACATATCCAGGCGCATCTTGCGCAGTTCGCCCAGGGTCAGGACCGTCACTTCCTGGCCTTCGCGGCCGATATTGCGGACGATGCCGGCCGGCGTATCGGCTGGCTGATGGCGCAAGATGATGTCACAGGCCTTTTCCAGATAGTCTGCCCGCTTCTTGCTGGCCGGATTGTACAGGCAGATGACGAAGTCGCCGGCAGCGGCACAGTCGAGGCGGTTGGCGATTTTTTCCCACGGCGTCAGCAAATCGCTGAGGGAAATGAGGCACGTATCGGCGACCAGCGGCGCACCGAGCAGGGCCGCACCGGCGCTGGCAGCGGTCACGCCGGGAATGACGACGATGTCGACGTCGTCATCGGCAGCCACTTCGTGCATGATGCCGGCCATGCCGTAAATCCCGGCATCGCCGCTGGACACGATGGCCACGGTCTGCCCCTGCTTGGCCCGGTCCCGGACCATGCGGCAGCGTTCGACTTCTTTGGTCATGCCCGTCGTGACGAATTCTTTATCAGGAAAATAATGACGTATCAAATCAATATAGGTGTCGTAACCGACGATGCAGTCGCAGCCATCGAGGATTTCCCGGGCCTGCAGGGTCATGCCCTGCAGGGAACCCGGTCCGATGCCGACGACATAAATACGATGTTTCATAACCTTTCTCCTTTCAACATGCAAACCGGACCTGGTAGCGTTCGCAGGCTACGGCTACGGTGATGCCGCGGCGGCTCTGTTTGGTGACGATGAGGGTCCCTTGATGGCTGGCCAGGACGGCAGCCCGTTCGCAGACGTTATCCGTGCCGACAGTCTGTTTGACGAAATCGGACGCCGTAAAGTCGCCTGGCACGGCATTGAGTTCATCGGCCGTAAAGAAGTGCAGCGGCCATTGCTGGGCCTTGGCAAAGGCCAAGAGACCGGCTTCATCCTGCTTGACGTCGATGGAGCTGACGTCGGCAATGGCGTCGGGCGACAAGTTGGCCCGCTGTAGGACGGCATTGACCCAATAAGCGATGTCTTTGGCCGGCGTACCCTTGCGGCAGCCGATGCCGATGTGGACGATGACCGGCCGGGCGACGACAGTCGTGCGGAACACGGGCACGTGGGCTTTGGTCGTGATCACCAGGCCGGCGTCGCCATGGAAGGCATAGACCAGGCCCGGCGGCAGCGGCCCCTGCAGGGGGAAATCGCTGTACACGCCGGCAGCGCCCTTTTCCAGTATGGCAGCGGCAAAGGCCTTGGCATCGTTCAGGGACGACAGGCGCAGGCCCTGGCGGGCCGCCCATTCATCGACGGCGAACAAGGCGTTGACATCGGTCGCCGTCGTCACGACGGCCTGGCCTTCCAGTTCTGCAGCCAGACGGCGGGCGATGGCATTGGCGCCGCCGATATGACCGGACAGGATGGGGATGACGAACTGGCCCTTCTCGTCGATGACCAGGACGGCCGGGTCCAGGTCTTTATGGCGGATAAAGGGCGCAATAGTGCGGACGGCAATGCCTGCGGCGCCGATGAAGACGACCAGCCGGGCCGCTTCAAAAGCCCGGGCCTCTTCATCGTGGAGATTGGGTGTAAACGGCAGGACCCCTTCCTGGACGACAGCGAATTTCTTCAGCGACGCCTGGCGGACGTCCCAGCCGCCTCCCCGCAAGCAGGCAGCGACGCGGCAGCCCAGGGCCGTCCCGGCCTGGGTAAAGGACAGGACGACGGCTTTCATGGTTCCGTCTCCTGACCGATGTGGTCGCCGTACTGCTGGTCCTCCGGCGCCGCCTGGCGGCAGCCGTGGGTAAAGGCCGGATGATACAAAAGGCTGCGGTCATAAGCCGGCCCCAGCACCTTGCCGACGACGATGAGAGCCGTCTTGGAAATGGCATGGCGCCGGGCCGTTTCAGCCAGGGTGCCGACCGTGCAGGTATAAGTCTGTTCTTCTGGCCATGATGCTTTGTAGACGATGGCTGCCGGCGTATCTGCCGCATAGCCGCCGCGCAGGAGTTCGGCCTGGAGGCCGTCCAAGAGGGATGCGCTGAGGAAAATGACCATCGTCGCCTGATGAGCGGCGTAATCGGCGATTTTCTGCTTATCCGGCACGGGCGTCCGCCCTTCCATGCGGGTGATGATGACCGACTGGCTGATGCCCGGCAGGGTATATTCGGCCTGGAGGGACGCGGCAGCGGCACAGAAGGAGCTGACACCGGGTACGACGTCATAGGCGATGCCCTTCTGGGCGAGGATGTCCATCTGCTCGCGGATGGCGCCATAGACTGATGGATCGCCCGTATGCAGGCGGACGGTCATCCAGCCCTGGCCCTCCCCTTCTTCCATGGCCGCCACGACGGCTTCCAACGTCATGCCGGCGCTGTCGAGGATGCGGCAGCCTTCTTTGGCACAGGCCAGCAGCTGTGGGTTGACCAGGGAGCCGGCGTAAATAATCTGGTCCGCTGTTTCCAGTAATTTCTGGCCGCGGACGGTAATGAGGTCGACAGCACCGGGACCGGCGCCGACAAAGTGTATCATCGTAGTTCCCCCTTCGTATGCAATGCAAGAAATTCTTTGGCCCGCGACGTCAGGCCCAGGACGCCGTAGGCATTGGAAAAGACGACGGCCGCCGTCGGGATTTCACCATGGGTCCGCTGGTCCATATAGGCCTCGATTTTCTCACAGACTGCGGCCATGACCGGTTCCAGCAGGTTTTGTTCCTTCAGCAGGCGCACGGCTTCATCCGTCGTCAGGCTGTCGTAAATCTGACGGGCCAGCTGCCGTGAGGCACCGGCAAAGACGGCTTCCAGGGCCAGGAGGGTCGTGCGGCCGTCGGCATAATGGGAATGGGTATTCATGATGCCTTGGGCGACTTTGACCAATTTGCCGATATGGCCGATGACCAGGACGTCGGAAAAGCCTTTGTAGGCGGCATAATCAAGGGTTTCGCCGACATAGTTGCTGATGGTCACGCGCTGGCTGACGTCGACGCCCAGATGGTCGCGGCTGAAATCGACGCCGTAATTGCCGAAAAAGGCCAATAAATGGGTCTGGCCGGCAGCGCGGCGGGAATCCATTTCCGTATGGATCGTATCGACCAGGGCCTGTTCACTCATAGGGTCGACGATGCCCGACGTCCCCAGGACGGACAGGCCGCCGACGATGCCCAGGCGCGGGTTGAAGGTCTTCTGGGCCAGGCGCTGGCCCTCGGGGATGGACAAGTTCAGGCGCAGGCCGCCCGTATAGCCGCACTGCCGGCAAGCCGCTTGCAGGGCTTCGGTAATCATGCGGCGCGGCACGGGGTTGATGGCCCAATCGCCGACGGCACAGGCCAGGCCGGGCTGGGTCACGCGGCCGACGCCGATGCCGCCGACAATGGACAGGCCGGACGGCGTCTTTTCGACGGTCCCGTAGACCAGCATGCCGTCAGTGATATCCGGGTCGTCGCCACTGTCCTTGCGGATGGCGCACGTCGCCGACTGGGGACCGAAAGAGACGTCTTCCGGGATGAGCTGGAGGACCGTCCCCTGCGGCGTCTGCAAGGATATGGCTTCGACGCGGCGCCCGGTCAGGACCATGATGGCCGCCGCCTTGGCCGCCGCGGCCGCACAGGACCCGGTCGTATAGCCGCAGCGCATTTTCTTCCCTTCTTTGACCGTGAATAGTGACATGGTATATTTCTCCTTTTATCGTTTTTCGTTCATCGTTCGTCGTGATGGATGGTTATTTTTTTAAACCTTACGTCAAATGATGAACGTATTTAACAAAACTTCACTGATAATCTGACGTGTCATTGCAACACAACGATGGCCGAACGGCCGTCACTGGTGGTGACGATGTCGGTCCGGACGGAAAAGACGTCCCAAAGCCGTTCCGGTGTGAGGACGGCCTGGGGTGGTCCCGTACAGACCAGGGCTCCGTCTTTCATGATGACGACTTCGTCGGCATATTGCCAGGCCTGATTCATGTCGTGCAGGACGACGACGATGGTCTTCTGCCAGCCCTCATTGATGCGGCGCAGGAGGTCGAGGATGCGCAGCTGGTGGTGCACATCGAGATACGTCGTCGGTTCGTCCAGCAAGAGTATGGGCGCATCCTGGGCCAGCAAGACGGCCAGCCAGGCCCGCTGCTGTTCGCCGCCAGAGAGGTGCTGCATGACCTCGCCAGCATAGGCTTCGAGGCCGACGGCCTGGATGGCCCGGTCGACGGCGTCCCGGTCTTCCCGGCTCCGGCCGCTCCAGAGACGGCGGTAAGGAAAGCGCCCCATGCCGACTAAGTCGCGGACGGTCACATCAGGCGGCACGTCATGGGTCTGGGTCAGGAAGGCCATTTCCCGCGACAAGGCCTTACGGGAAAAATCATGGACCTCGCGCTGACCCAGGCGGATAGAGCCGCTGGCTGCGGGAATCATGCAGTTCACGGCCTTGAGGAAGGTGCTCTTGCCGCAGCCGTTGGGGCCGATGATGGCTGTTACCTTCCCTTTGGGCAGGGCTACGCTGAAATTATGGAGGATGGTCCGCCGACCGCGCCGGACGACGAGGTGCTGGACGGTAATGGCATCAGCCATGGCTCACACTTCCTTCCGCAGGAGAAATAAGAAAAAGGGCGCCCCTATAAAGGCCATGATGATGCCTACGGGCAATTCGGCCGGTGCCAGGATGAGCCGGGTCGCCGTATCGCTCAAGGTCACAGTCGCCACGCCGAAGATGGCCGAACCAGGGATGATGTAGCGGTAATCGGACCCGACCAGGAGGCGCACGATATGTGGCACGATGAGGCCGACGAAGCCCAGCAGACCGGCAACGCTGACAGCGCTGGCAGCCAGCAGGGCGGCGACGGCCGTCAGGCCCAGGCGGGCGCCTTCGACAGACAGGCCCAGGCTGCGGGCCATATCATCGCCGAGCTGGAGCAGGTTGAGATAATAGGCGCCGACAGCTGATAAAGCCAGGCCGATGACCGTATACGGTGCGATGGCCGTCACGTCTTTCCAGCTGCTGGCCGCCAGGCCGCCGACCATCCACAGCAGGGCTCCGTGGACGCGGTCGCTGTAAAAGATGAGGATGCCCGAAATGATGGCCCCCAGAAAGGCCGACACGGCGACGCCGGCCAGGATGATGCGGACAGGCACGATGCCGTCTTTCCAGGCCAGGAGGTAAATGACGGCGGCTGCGGCCATGGCGCCGATGAAGGCTACAGGCGTCATCCAGAAGAGATAAGCCGGCCAGACGATGAGGACGACGATACCGGCCAGGCCGGCGCCGGCTGAAATGCCGATGATATGCGGGTCGGCCAGGGGATTGCGCATGACGGCCTGGAGGATGGCACCGGACAAGGCCAGGTTAGCCCCGACCAGGGCTCCTGTCAGCGTCCGGGGCAGGCGGATATTCCAGATGATCTGATCCGCCGTCCGGGCCGACGGCTGCCAGAGGATCTGCAGGACATCGGCCGGCGTAATGGCGGCAACGCCCTGCATGACCGACAGCAGGCAGCCTCCCAGGGCCAGGAGGACAAAGACAGCCAGCATGAGCCAGCGCCAGCGGGTCCGATAGCAGCCTTCCCTATTCATGAGCCGACTCCGGATAGACGAGCCGGGCCATATAGGCTACGGCCTTGGGGTAGTCCAGGCCCGGATTGAGGAGGAAGTATTTTTCCGGCAGGACATAGACCTGACCCGCCTTGACGGCCGTCAGGGCGGCCCAGGCCGGATTGCCCTGGATATCTTCGCGGATGCGTTTTTCAATCTTATCGGACGACCCCATGGAGGTCAGGAAAATGACATCCGGGTCGGCCTGGACCAGGCTTTCCATACTGTAGGGGATGCGCGTCGTCTGGCCGTCGCCAGCGGCATCGGCAGCGATATTCTTCAAGTGCAGGAGATCCGCCATGTCGCCGGCAATACTCGACGGCAATTCGGCCGATACGGAACTGGGTGTCACGTGGAGGATGGCGACCCGTTTCCCCTGGGCCGGTACGGCATCGGTAACAGCATGGACGGCCTGGTCCAGTTCGTCTTCCTTGGCCTTGGCTGCCTCTTCTTTGCCATAGACCTTGCCGATGACCTCAAGGTTGCGCTTAACGTCGTCATAGGTCTTGGTCTTGAGGACCAGGACCGGGATGTGGCTCTCTTCCAACTGGGCCGCCAATTTTTCGTGGTGGTCAGCGCTGGCAATGACTAAATCGGGCTGGCAGGCCAGGACCTTTTCCAGGCTCACGTTGTAGACAGGTCCGACGTCCGGCACATGCTGATATTTTTCCGGCAGCGATGCATCTTCGGCTTTGACCGTCGCCCGGCCGGCCAGGTCGCCGTCGACGGCAGCGGCGAAGTTGAGGAGCGATGTCGACAAGACGACGACGCGCTGCGGTTTCTGGGCCAGAGTGACGACCGTTCCCCGGTCATCGGTCACGACGGCATAGGCCCCGGACGAGCCGCTGCTTTGGCTAGCGTCGTTCTGAGGCGCACAGCCCGTAAGCAGGACCAGACAAAAAGCGACGATGAGCAGACAAATTTTTTTCACCGTAAAGGCACCTCCTAAAACTTTCTCTTTACGCCGACCTGCCAGTTGCGCCCGGCAGACGGATAATTATGGTACAAATCATAAGCCTCGTCGTTGAGATTGTTGACTTTGGCATACACGGTCGTCGCCGCATCAGGCGAATACGACGCGCCGACATTCCAGACGACGTAGGAATTATTGCGGTAATACGTATCGTTGCGCCCGGTCCCGGCGGTCATATCGGCATTGGCCTGCCATTTGCCGTTGTGATAATGGACACCGGCATGATAGCCGTTGGGCTGATTATAGGTCGTATCGAAGGCCAGGCCTTCCCCTTTGTCCACTTTCGTGCGGATGTAGGAATAACCTGCTTCATAGTCCCATTTATCGTTGACTTTCTGCTTCCACGTCAGCTCGAAGCCTCGCTTGTCTTCTTCATCGAGGTTCTCTACTTCGTGGTATGTCGGATTTGATCGGTCCCAGCGGATGACGTGCTGCAAGTTGCTGTGGAAGATGCTGCCTTCGATGTTCGTCTTGGGACCAGCCTGATACTGGAAGCCCAAAGTCTGGGTATAGCCTTCTTCGGGCTGGAGATTTTCGTTGCCCTGCGACGTAATCCCGCGGGACGTCGTCACATAGAACTGGTCGTTCAGGCGGGGCGGCGAAAAGACGCGGCTCCACGAGGCGTAGACGTTGAAGGCGTCATTGGCCTTGTAATTCATGGCCAGGCGCGGCGTCTGGTGCGTCCCAAAAGTGCTATTCCGGTCCCAGCGCAGACCCGGCGTGACCGTGAATTTGCCGAACGTCAGGGCATCTTCGGCATAGAAAGCCTGATTATGACGTTTTTTGTCGATATAATGGGCTTCATAATTGGTCCCCATATCTTCCGTCCATTCGGCACCGGCCGTCAGATGCTGGTGCGGGCCGAGCTGCCAGTTATCCCGCCACTCCAGGCCCTGGGTGCGGGTGAAATAATGATTGGACCAGTACGTCCGCTGGTAATCGTTGAAATAGCGCAAAAAGCCTGGCTGAGCCGTTTCTTTCTTGAAATGATAGGTCACACTGTAGTCGTTGATCAGGCGGTCGATAGGCTTATTGGCCGTCAGGTACCAGCCCGCCGGGTCGGCTTTATACGTCGAACCGTGGCCGTGATAATCTTGATGATAGGCCTTCACGGTCAGGGACGTATGGTCCGTCAGGTCCTGGTCCAGCCGCAAGGATAAGGACTTCCTGGCAATATCGCCGCGGGAATGGTCCGTATTGGCTCCGTGAGGAAAGGCATAGTATGCCCGCTGCTCCAGGTCGCCGCTGACGAGCCAGCTCGTCGCGCCAGCCCGGCCGCTGTGGGTCAGGGTATAGCCGTGCATCCCCCAGGAACCGGTGTAGGCATAGAGGGAAGATTCGCGGCGGTCCCCCTTCTTGGTAACGATATTGATGACGCCGCCGACAGCGCCGCTGCCGTAGCGCACGGAGCCGCTGTCCTTAGTGACTTCGATGTGGTCGATAGCCCCGACACCGGGCAGGCTGGTCAAATCGACGCTGCCCCGGCCATAGCCGGAGCCCTGGGCATTGGCCAGACTCTGACCGTCGACGAGGATCAGGACCCGGTCGTCACCATTGAGCTTGACATAAGAAGAGATGCCAGGCACCATTTCATTGACGGTCACGCCGGTGACGCACTGCAAGGCCTGCTGGACCGTCGTATCGTGATGGCTTTCCATATCCTTGGCCGTAATGACTGTCGTGTTGGACTGATTGGGTGGGATGGTTGGTGTAGGTGGTTGCATCTTTGCTTCCGATAACTTTACAGGTAGTTTTTCCCGAATGGCATCGAGGACGTCGGCGACGGCATCGGGTACGTGCAGATTCCCGGCCGGCGCGGCGGCCTCATCCTTTCCCGGCCCGGCAGCCCAGCCGCGGCCGCCGGCTGCTGAACCCGTATGGCCGCTGAGACGTTCTGTCCCAGCCTGGGCCGACGGCTGGGAGCCCTTTGCCGCACCCTTTACAGAGGGCTCCCCTTTGCCGCTTTCCGTCTTGGCTGCATAAGTCATCCCGTCGGCACCGGCTTCATCCGGATCAGGCGACGCAACATCGGAGGCTGCCACAGCCCTGTCCGAAGATTCCGGGGATTCCGGTCCTTCCGGTCCCCTATCACGGCCATCCGGCTGAGAAACACGGCCCTCATCCGTATCGGTGCCAGCCGCGTCGTGACCGCCGGCACCGGCCAGGTCGTCGGCGTTATAGACCATGACGCCGGTTACGCCGTCCTGGCGGGTGTAATGATGGATCAGCGTGAAAAAACCGCCAGCTGCCAGGGCCAGATAGACGGCGACGTGGAGCGATACGGAAACGCCGGCAGCGACGCGGCCCCGTCGTTTTTCCCAGGGCTTCATGGCTGGCCTCCCTTGTCGGCGGCCAGGCCGATGTGGGCGATACCGGCCCGCTTGAAGGCATCGAGGACGTCGGCGACCTGACCGTAATCGAGGCCCCGGTCGGCGCAGAGGACGACGCTGAAAGCGCTGTCCTGACGCTGCTGGTCCCGAGCCGAAGCCAGGAGCTCATCGGCCTTGACGGGCTGTCCGTTGAGCCACAGGGACCCATCGGCCTTCAAGGTCACGACGTACTGGGCCGACGGCTGGGCCTGGGCGGCCGAAGCCCGCGGCAGCTGGACGCCGAGGCTGTGCAAATCGACCATGGACAAGGAGGTCATCATGAAGAAGACCAGCAAAAAGAACATGATGTCGATCATGGGGATGATCATAATCGACGGCCGTTCAAAATCGCGAATATTACGGAGGCGCATGGTCACTGCCCCGCTTTCACAGGCATCGTTTCCAATGCGAAAAAACACATTTCCATATCCGTAATGATGCGGTCCAGGCGCTGGGTGAAATAAGAATGGACGGCCAGGGCCAGGATGGCGACGCAGAGGCCGAAAGCCGTGGCGATGAGCGCTTCGCCGACGCCGCCGGTAATGGCCACGGCCTGGCCGGACTGGACATTGAGGATGCTGAAAGAGCGGATCATGCCGCTGATCGTCCCCAAGAGGCCCAGGAGCGGCGCCATGGTGACGATGACGCTCAGATAGTAGAGACGGCGGCGCAGTTTGGCCACGAAGATGCCCGACTGCATTTCGACGAAGGCCTTGACGTCAGGACCTGCCTGATGCTGAAAGACATCCTGCAAAATGAGGGGCAGGCCGCCGCGGCCGTCCATGGCCAAGCGCTGGGCCTGGTCGTAGCGCCGCAGCTTCATCTGCGTGTAGAATTGTTCGGCAAAGGCTTTCCCGGCGTCCATGTCTCCATAGAAAATCGCCCGTTCGATGCCAATGTAGCCGACGAAGAGAGAACAGGCCAGGAGCAGGTACATGACCGGCCCGCCTGCCTGAAATAACTGAAAACCCTGTAAAATCGCTTCCAAAATACCCTCCTGTCCGGCCTGCTGACGTGTCGAATGAAGGTACAAAATCAAAAGGAGCCGTCTTGTAGCGACAGCTCCCTTACGTGTCTTTTTTACAATCTCCTTCCCATCGCTCGCAGGTCTATCGGTGATTATCCGTCAGGCAGTTCTTCTGGCTTGGCTTCCTGGCCATGGCTGCGCCTTCCCATACTTCGTACAGTGACATCGTTGCAGCCTGGCTCCACCCTACAGCGGCGGGACCGCGCCGGCATTGGACCGGCTTCTCTATTGAGTCTATGACACCTGACCTATTTCAAACTTACAAACATAACTATATCATGCCCAGCGCCAGACTGTCAATGAAGGGCTGCCCCGGCCTTTCCGTCCGGTGAGACCTCGACAGTGACGACGCTGCCCCCTTCGCCCCGTTCCCAGCGGAGGATCTGGCAGGTCCCCAGGGGACAGGCAGCGGGCCAGTCGTTGAGCCAGGCCAGGAGGTCGGCAAAGGTCCCGGTCAGGACCAGCGTCTGCCGACTCCCTTCGCGGACGGACTGCTGCCACGACAAGAGCTGGACGTTCCGGGCCGCCAGGGAGGCCGCCACATCAGGGCCGGCATCAGGCTTTGCTGCCTCCCGCTTCTCCTGGGGCCGGGCCCGATGGGCATACGGGGCCAGCTGACGGTGGACGCCCTGCCAGCCCTGCCAGGTGTGATACGATGAGATGGCAAAGCAGGCGGCTATGGCAACCAGCACGGCGAGGACGGGAAAGGCCCGCTGCCAGTCAGCCCTTCTTCGCCAGGCCTTCATGACGGCTCACCTCCAGGGAAAAAGGGATCCCCTCGCCCCGGTCGGGCTGCATCTTGGCCACGGCGGCCTGGCCCATGCCCTGCTGCTGCAAGGTCCGCTGCCACTGCTGAGGCCGGTCCGCAGCGGACGCCCGGCCTTGGATGACGACCCGGCCGGCCTGACTGCTCACGGTTTCCACGACGAGCCCGTCGGGTTTGGACGAAGCCAGGGCCACCATCAGGTACGGCGTCAGCAGCGGGCCGTCGGACGGCCCTTTCTTGGCGCGGTCGGCCAGGGCCTGGCTGCGCCGGATGGCATCATTGCGCTGCTGTATCTGCTGCTGCACGGGATAGAGATAGTCTGTATAATAGGCCTTTTCCCGTTGGATCTGATACTGAAAAAAGAGGCCTGCCCCGGCACAGACAGCCAGCATCAGCCCCAGGGCCAGACAGGCCGGCCGCTGCCAGCGGCGATGGTCCTGGCGGTAGCTGGCCGGTACGAGGTTGCATTTCATGATTCTCCCTCCTTACAAGAAAGCCAGCATGGCCGTAGGCTGGGACACGTGGTAAGCATCCATCAGGCGGCGCACGGCTTCGCTCGGCCCGGCAGGCTGCCATTCCGTCTCGTCTGCCCCATCCGGGAGCCAGCGGAAGACCGGCCCATCAGCCGTCGGCACAGCCGCCTGTACGTCATAGGCCAGGGGCAGGCCGTCGCGCAGGCGGACGCGGTGCTGCTGGCCATCGGGGGCTTCCTGAAAGGCCAGGGTCCCCGTACCGGTTGGCCAAAGGCGCCCCAAAAAAGCAGGCAGCAAGTCGATGGACTGGACGACGGCTCCGGCAGCGCCGGCAGCCCGACAGATAGCGGCGACACATTCGGCCGGATAGGCGCCGACCGTCCAGTCACCGCTCCCGTCACCGCCTTTCGACGGACAAGCCGCCTCGAAGTCATAAGGCCGCCCTTCTTCACTGACCAGGCCGGCACCGGCGATGAGGGCATCGGCTTCCTGCCGGTCTGTCGTCCCCAGGGACAGGCGCTTCCAAAGGACGCTCGGCCCGCCGATGAGGACGCGCAGGCGCCAGCCAGCCAGGCCATAGCGCTGCAGGAGTTCTGGCAGACAGGACTGGACGCCCCCTTCCTGGCCCATCCAGTCCGGGTCCCGCTTGGTTTCATAGTCGCGATGACCCTGGCGGAAGGCCACGCGTCCATACCAGGTCCGTTTCGTCTTCAAAAGATGGACAGACTGTCCATTCAGCCATAAACAGGCATTTTGTTGCCACCACATAAGCTCACCTCTCTACTAATTGACATACTGTACGAAATGCAGCACGGTCCGGCCCTGTTCATCGGCCGTCACGGCAAAGTGCAGGCCGCACGTCTGCTGGACGCCCGTTCCCGGCGCAGCGGCCCGGGCCTGCAGATAGCCGCCCGGCGTCTGACCGGCCGGCTGATACTGGCAGCGGACGGTCAGGATGTCCCCAGGGCCAGCCAGCCCTTCTGCCCGGGGCACGGCCATGGCCTGGCCCGCCAGAAAAGCGTCCGGGTCCTGCCGCAGCTGGTTCCAGCCCTCACAGAGGGCGCTTTCGGCCAAATAGGTCAGCCGCACGGTCTCTTCATAGGTCCGGGCCATCTGGAAGTGCTGCCACGCCAGGGTCGCCGCCGTCAGGGCCAGGCTCAGGGTCAGTACGGCGACGGTCACGATAGAAAAAGAAAAGAAGCCATTGCGTCGTTTCATGATTCACCTTCATTCTGGGGACACACGGCAAACTGCACGGGCCGGGACAGGCCGCTCCGCCGTTCTTTTAGGAGAAAGGCGACTTGTACGGCCTGGCCGGTCCGGGAGAAAAAGGGCCGACCGTCCAGGGGCTGGATGACCAGGGCCCGGCCCTGGACGGTGCTGCCGCCGCCTGTCAGGGGCTGATAGTTGCCATCGCTGAGGCGGACATACAGGCCTTGATGGCGGACGGCAAAGCCCTTCACGGCGCCCTTGGCCGTGCGGAAGCGGACCTCCTGAGGACGGACTTCAACGTCCCGGCCATAGCGCAGGGCCTGGAACAGCGTTTCTTCTACGCTGACGTGCTGCCGCAGCAGGCCTTCTTCAATCTGGCAGCGCCAATCCAGGCGGGCCGTCTGTCCCGCCAGAGGCAGCAAAGCCGTCAGAGTCAGGGCCGACAGGCTCAAGGCCAGGAGTACGTCCAAGAGGATCCAGCCGTTTTTCTTCGGTCCCTGCCGGCACCAGAAGCCGGCAGGAAACATGGGGGCCATGGTCATCACCTGCCTCTACCTGCCAAAGGACATAGCCCTCGCCGAGAGCCGTCTGCGCATGCGTCACCTCATAGGTCCGGCCCTGGATGACGACGCGGTCTGATGGCGGACAGCCGCTCTTCCAGCCTTCCATGACCTGCCGGCAGACCATGGCTGCCAGCTGCCGCTGTCTGGCCTGGTCATGCAGTCTGACGGCCTGGAGGGAAAGGCCCAGGGCCGCCGTGAACAAGCAGGCTCCGAGGAGCAGGCCCGCCAGGCCGTCGGTCAGGAAAAAGAAGCCATTGGCCTCAGGCGATACGGATGCGCCCGGTCTGCGCCGCCACGACGATAGAACGCGTATAGGCCCCATCGGGCGAAGTAATGACCACAGCCATCGTATGCTGCGGACGACCATCGACAGCAAAGTGTACATCTCCTTTCGTTACCTGCAGGCCCGGCGGATAGGGCCGTTCTTTGACCCGGATGTAGCCTTCCTGGAGGACGTAGCGCTTTTCTTCCAGGACCAGTTTCCAGCGGCCGTTGCTCTGGTTGTTGCCGACACAGCGCTGGCGGACCTGCTGCATATCCAGGGCCATTTCCCGCGCCAGGCCATCGACGGCCTGGTGGCTGCGGCTGCGCTGACCGGCAGTGAGTCCCAGGCCCAGATACAAGAGCAGCAGGCCCAGGGCCAGCATCAGGCCGGTCAGGCTGATAAAGCCGTTCCGCCTCACCATAGCCAGCCTCCGGGCCAGGCGCGCTGGAGTGGTTCCTGGGCCAGCCACCAGCCGGCCAGGAGGAACGGGCCGAAGGGAATGATCGTCTTCCCTGTGCGGAAACGGTAGAACAAGGCCACGAGCGCGGCCAGGCCAAAAGAAGTGACTGCCATGGTCCAGGCCCCCCAGCCCGGGCAGCCCGGCGCCAGGGCCAGGGCCAGCTTGATGTCGCCGCTGCCGATGGAACCGGGCCAGAGACCATAGAGGAGCAGGAAGAGGGCGGCGACGCCCAGGGAAACGGGCCAAAAGGGCCGGACCAGACCGGCATAACTGGCGGCGCCGTTGCCCACAGCCAGGGCCAGGACGGGCGCGTCGGCAATCCAGCAGCGCCGGATATCGGTATAGCAAATCCAGGCCGTACAGCCGGCTGCCGCAGCGTACCAGAGAGATACAACAGACCCTCCCATCCTATCAGGCCTCCCCTTCCTGGGGCGATGCCGCATCGGACGAGAAATGCTTGTTGTTATAATCGGCGGAAACGACGCCATCAGCTATCTGGTATTCCCCCTTGTCCGGCGTGAGCGGTTTGAATTGCAGATACTGTTTGCCGTCGCTGCCTTGGGTCACTAAATCGTCGACACTGGCCGGGAAGACGCCGTGGTCGATTTCATAGAGGGCGGCGGCATTGCTGATTGTCCGGATATCGGCCTGTACTTTGGCTTCCTGGGCCGTCTTGGTGGCCGATGAGAAACGGGGTACGGCAAAGGAGGCGAAAATCAGGATGAGGGACACACAAATCAACATTTCTAACAGGGAAAAACCATTGCGAGTCTGCATACGAAAAAACTCCTTTCATCAGGTCACGATACTGGATGCCATGTCCAGTAACGGTAAGAGGAAACAAAGAATCAAGACGCCCATCAAGGCGCCGGTCAACAAGAGGACAACAGGCCCGAGCCAGCGCCGTATCCGGCCGGCCAGCAGCTGGAGACGGCTGCCGTAGTAGACGGCAATCGACGCCAGGGCTTCGTCATAGGTCCCGGTCATTTCCCCGACGGCCAGCATGGTCTCGACATAGGGCGTCCCGAAGCGGCCGGCGTGGACGGCCTGGCTGAAGGCACAGCCCCGTTCCAGCAGCAGCCGGGCCTGCCATACGTACTGGCGGAAGAGGCATGACGGCACGACGGCGGCCGCTTCGGACAGGCAGTCCAGCAAGGGGATGCCGCCGGCCAGCTGGACGGCCAGGATCTGGCTGAAGCGCTGCCAGGCCCAGATGAGGAACCACGACGCCATGCCGGGAAGGCGGATGATCTGCCGTTCCAGCCTCAGCCGCCACGCGTCCCGCTGCCAGGCCCAGCGCAGGACAATCAGGGCGCAGCACAATACGCCCAGGCCATAGATGCCGTACTGCCGCAGACCGTCGAAAAGGGCCAGCACGTACTGCGTCCCTTTAGGCAGAGGCACGGCCATCTGGACCATCATGTCCGTAAAGACGGGAATGATGAACAGGCACGCGCCTGCCGTCAGGGCTGCCAGGCAGACCAGGAGGAAGGCCGGATAAGCCACGGCCTGGACCAGGAGGCGCCGCTCCCTGCCCTTCCTTTCATAGAAATCGGCCAGGACCTGGCAGAGTCCTTCGAGATTCCCCGTCTGTTCGCCGGCCCGGATGATACGGCAGGCCAAGTCGGGGAAAGCCTGGCTTTGCCGCATGGCCTGAGACGGGCAGACGCCCTGCTCCATCTGCAGGGCCGCCAGATGCAGGGACGGGCGGCAGGCGCCGGGCATATCGCTCAGTAGCAGCTGCCAGGCCTGGACCAGGGGGATGCCGCTGCCGACGAGGACAGCCAGCTGGCGGAAGAACAAAGCCAGCATAGCTGCAGACAGCCGGCGCGGCGGGCGGATCATGACGTCCCTCCCTCACCGCAGCGGCGCAGGGCCTGTTCCATGGTCCGCATCCCCAGGGCCGCACCGGTCTGCATGACCGTCGGCAGCTGATATTCCTTACCGCTGCGGATGAGCTGGACCACGGCCGGCGTGCGGACGAGGACTTCCCGGACGATGTCGATCCGTCCCTGCCGTTCCAGGCGGCGCTGGGCCAGGATGGCCTGCAGTACCATGGCCAGGCGGCAGCGGACTTCCTGCTGGGCCTCGCCACTATAGGCACCGGCCAGGCGGCTCACAGCCTGTGCTGCCGACGGCGTGTGCAGCGTCGACAAGACGAAGTGCCCCGTCTCGGCGGCCGTCAAAGCCGCATCCATGGCGGCCCGGTCGCGCATCTCGCCGATAAGGATGACGTCCGGATCCTGGCGCAGGGCCTGGCGGATGCCTTCGGCAAAGGTCGCGAAGTGCGTCCCCAGCTCGCGCTGCGTAATCAAGGCGGCCTTCCCGGCTTCGACGTATTCAATCGGGTCTTCCAGGGTGACGATATGGCAGGGCCGCCGTTCGTTAATGGCCTGGAGGATGCGCCACAGGGCCGTCGTCTTGCCGCTGCCCGTGGGCCCGCAGACCAGGACCAGGCCACTGGTCAGGCAGCTGAGGCGCTGCAGCAGCGGTCCGTCTCCATCTGGCGGCAGCGACGCTAAAGGATAGAGGAAGCGTATCGTCACATGGAGGCCGGCGTACTCCCGGCAGACGTGGAGGCGGCAGCGCAGGGCGTCGTGCCAGGAAAAGGCGCCGTCGCCCTGGTCCCCGCCGCTCCAGCCGACGGCCTGCAGGACCTGGCGCAGGTCCCCTTCGCTCAAGGGCGGCCCTGGAAGCGGACAGAGGCCCTGGGCCAGGCGCATCATCGGCGGCCGGCCCGTCTGCAGATGAAGGTCTGCGGCCTGCTGACCCATGGCCGTTTCCATCAGTTCCCTTACCTTCACCATGAGCTCCCTCCTTCACAGACGCGGCGTATCTCCCTTTCATCCGTCCGTCCGGCCGCCAGGGTCCGGGCGATGACGTCGGGCAGGAGGACAGCACCATCGGACCGGGCCGCATCCGTCAGGTCCCGGACGCCGGCACAGCGGCGGATGGCGTCGCGGAGACGGCGGCCAGCCGGCACGACTTCGCACAGGCAGAAACGGCCCTGATAAGACCCATCGCTCCTGCGGCAGCGGACCAGGCGCTGGGACACGACGCCGGCCAGGGCATCGGCTGCCAGGTAGGGCGCGACGCCCATATCGGTCAGGCGGATCACGGCCTCGACGGCGCTCGGCGCATGGAGGGTACTGAAGATGACGTGCCCTGTCAGGGCGGCCCGCACGGCGATGCGCGCCGTCTCGCCATCGCGGATTTCGCCGACGACGAGGATATCCGGGTCCTGGCGCAGCAGGGCCCGCAGGCCGTCCTGGAACATCATGCCCCCTTTGGCCTGGACCTGGCTCTGGGAAATGCCCTCCATGAGGATTTCCACCGGGTCTTCCAGGGTCGCAATGCTGACCGAGTCGTCCTGGATCTCGTGGATGGCCGCATAGAGAGTCGTCGTCTTGCCGCTGCCCGTGGGCCCGCAGATGAGGATGAGCCCCTGGCGGCAGCGGATGAGCTTTTCCAGACAGCGCCGGACCTGGTCGTCCATGCCCAGGGCCGAGAGAGCCAGGGGGATGCGCTGGCCGTCGAGGATGCGGATGACGACTTTTTCGCCGCGCACTGTCGGCAGCGTACTGACCCGCAGGTCCAGGCGTCGTTCCCCGTCCTTCCAGACGATGCGCCCGTCCTGGGGCAGGCGGCGGTTGGCGATGTCCAGGCCGGCCAGGACTTTGATGCGGCTTACCAGTTTCTCCAGGCCGCCCTTGTGGAGCGTCCCGGCCTGACAGAGGACACCGTCCCGGCGCCAGCGGATGCGGACGGCGTCGTCCAGGGGCTCGATGTGGATGTCGCTGGCCCCGGCAGCCAGGGCGTCTTGCAGTAACTTGTTTACGTCCATAAAAAAATCTCCTTTCCATAGCTAGCATAGCATGGAAAGGAGACGTCCTGACAAAATTTAATCGTCTTTTAATGAAAAATCGGAAAACGGCGAAAAACTTAAGAATCCTTTAATCTTCCGTCTTGTCCGCCGTTTCTTTGTTGCGGATTTCGCTCAATTTTTCGGCTAATTCGTGGAAGGTCTTCTGGTAGAGATCTTCCTTCTTCTGTTTTTCTTCACTGGCATCGATGGTCTTAGCCATTTGTTCCCAAAAACTCATAGGTAATCCCCCTTTGATAAAAGATAGAGTAACGTTAAGATTGTCTTTATTATACGGCAAAGGGATGGCGTCATGCAAGGGATTTCCCCCAATTACCAGCTGTTGCGGTGGCGCCAGAAGGACGGCATGAGGATAGCCAGGACCGGCAGGGCTTCCAGGCGGCCCATGAGCATGGACAGGCAGAGGGCGACTTTGCTGAGCGGCGGCAGGGCCGAACAAGTAGCCGTCGCACCGAACTGGCCGAATCCTGGCCCGCAGCTGCCCATGGTCGAGACACTGAGGCCGATGGCATCGAAGATGGCCACGCCGTCAAAGACCATGATGAACGTCCAGAGGACGCCGAGCATGGTGTAGATGAAGAAGAATTTGGCTACGCCGTAAATGAGGTCCATCGAGAATTCTTCGCCATTAGAACGGATGTGCAGGACCATGTTGGGATGTATCTTCTGGCGGATGATGGCGGCAATGGTCTTGACCAGCAGCATGACGCGCGTCACTTTCAGTCCGCCTGTCGTCGAACCGGCACAGCCGCCGATGAACATCAGGACCAGGAGGATGAATTTGGAAAAGACCGGCCACTGTTCAAAGTCGTTGGAGACGAAGCCCGTCGACGACGAAATGGACACGGACTGGAAAAAGGCCTGGCGCAGGGCTTCGATGCCGTCCCACTGCTGGGCCAGGACCAGGTTGAGGGCCATGGCCGCCGTCGAGATGGCGACGATGGCCAAGTAGACGCGGAACTCCGTATCGCCGAGGATGACTTTGCAGCCCTTCTTCCAGGCCGCGACGTACATGCCGAAGTTGGCGCTGCTGATGAGCATGAAAAAGGACAGGCAGCATTCGACGACAGGGCTGTCGAAATGGGCGACGCTGTTATTGTACGGCGAGAAACCGCCCGTAGCGATAGTGGCAAAGGCGTGGTCGGCTGCGATGAGGAAGGACATGCCGCAGAGCATGAAGACGACCGTCGAGGCAACGGTAAAGACGACGTACACCGTGAACAGGGCCTTGGCCATCTCCTTGATGCGCGGCAGGGCCCGGTCCGACCGGGGGCCTGTGCTTTCGGCATTGAACATGTGGACGATGCCCTTGCCGAACTGAGGAAAGACAGCGATGAAGATGACGATGATACCCAGGCCGCCGAACCAGTGGGTCAGGGCCCGCCAGAGGACCAGGCTGGCCGGCATGGCTTCGATGTCGTCGATGACCGTCGCCCCCGTGCCGGACAGGCCGGAAATACATTCAAAGACACTGTCCAGGACGGACAAATAGCCGCCGGCAGCATAGGGAACCATGCCCAGGAAAGTGACCATGATCCAGCCCAGAGCCGTAATGGCCACGCCTTCGCGGACAGTCAGGCTGTCCGTCGGCCGATGGCCCTGCCACATGAGCAGGCGCCCTATGAGGAGGCTGATGACAATGGCCACGAGGAACGCGGCGATACTGGCTTCCCCATAGAAAAGGGCGACGACAAAGGGAATCATCAAGGCCAGCCCGCAGGCCTGAGCCAATTTCCCCAAGACAAATAAAACAATTCGTATATTCATGGTGTACCTCCTACCAGCGCCGCCGCAGATAACCGAATGCGGTCTGGATGACGACGAGGAAGGAAAAGATTTCGACGCGTCCTAAAATCATGAGGAAACTGCAATACAGCTTAGTCCATGCCGGCAGGACGGAAACGTCGGCTACGCCGAAGAGGTCCATCGTCGACCCGACACTGGACAGGCAGCCTACGGCCATCCCCATGGCCTGCATGGGCGTGACGCCGGACAGGGAAATGATCAGCATGGAGACGAAGAACGTCGCCATGAAGAGGAAGAAATAACTGAGGACACGGCTGATGATCTTCATATCGACAGGGACGCCGTCGATTTTCAAAGAAATGACCATGTGCGGATGTAGGGTCCGGCGCATTTCCTGGGCAGCCATCTTGAAAAGGACCATGAAGCGCATGACCTTGAGACCGCCTGTAGCCGAGCCGATACAGCCGCCGACAAAGGCCAGGGCAAAGAGGACGTACTTGTCGAAT
>NZ_JBBMEU010000027.1:0-29052 GCF_040096415.1 Megasphaera intestinihominis | reverse complement strand
GGGAACCGCGGAGAGAGGTAGAAGAAGATGACAGAAAGATACATTTTACAATTTCCTCGAGGCGTGGCTGTTTCAATTTTTCCATACGATACAGCTTATCTTAACGACGAAAAATTTTTAGAAGAATTCAGAAGGAATATTCGGGATGCTTTTCGGGAATATACAGTGGGAACAAATCCTGACTACATCCTGCAAGACAAAATTATGTTCATCGATTTAATCCGTGAACTGAATTTCAAAATATCCTCAAGACAAATCTTAAACGAATGTATCCGGAATCTAGTTGACGATGCTGGGTCGTTTGACCTAGAAGATTCTTTCGACACCGACGATTTGGAGCAGTTAATCGATGAAGGCATTAGCCGATATAGCCGGAGCTGGACCAACTGGAGCCCCGACAAGCATGTAAATGAAATGGCCATGAAATTCATCTGGATAGCTATAAAGGTGGTAATGAACTACATCCCGTACATTGAACCCGTAAAACCGAGAGGAGATGAAGAATAATATGGAATTCGGACGATTTGAACCATGGGCTGAATACCATGAAGACGGAGACTACTATGAATTTCATTGCCTGAATGGCTTTGGGGCTACCGTCGCTCGTGGCCAGCATGATGAATTATTTGAACTGAATGTGCTCAGGCGCAATCGGCGATATCCCAATTTCTGGTGTATCTATGACATGCCGATTACGAACGACGGCATGAATATGGAATATGACGACGTCGTGAAGGCGTTGGAAGACATCAGCCGCCTGGCCGATGACTACGATTTGCTGCATAAAAGTTTTGTAGATCACGACGGGAACGTTGTGTTTGTAGATTAAGGAGGTGATCAGATTGATTGACATGAGCATGGAACGCGTCCGGGCCGTGATTGATAAAGCCTGCCAGGACGGGAAGAACTACGCCACGATTGAAAAAGCGGGTGACGATGCGGTTGATGCTGCTGTTGCGCAGGCCATCGACGGTATGGGCTATAAAGTATCCGTTAATCCACAAGAAATACTTATCAGTTGGTCTTAGGAGGAATGAAAAATGAATAATGTGCAACTCATGGGCAACCTGGCCCGCGACCCGAAAGTCAGCGTGACCCGGACCGGCAAGACCCTCGTCCGGATGACAGTGGCCTGCTCAGAAACCTACAAGGGGAGGGACGGACAGGCAAAAGAAATGACGTCATTCGTTCCGGTGACATGCTGGCCGCCGTCGTCGGATCTTGCGCAGAGCCTCTTAAAAGGTGACCGGGTGGTAGTGATGGGCCGGTTCACGGCGAACTCATACGAAAAGGACGGCACTAAACACTATTACAGTGAAGTCACAGCGGCTTTCGTGGGGACCGTACCAAAAGCCACGAAAGCCGCCGCGCCAGGTCAGTCCTTTGATGACATGGGGAACGCCGCGGAAGATGAAGAAATCCCGTTCTAGGAGGCGCCCATGGTTTATAAATTCACGATCGACGGCCGCCCTATGACCAAGAAGAACAGCATGACCAAGACCCGCTATGGACTCATCCAGTCCAAACAATACCGGGACTATGAAAAAATGGCCCTGTGTCAGCTGATGACCCAGAAGCCACGCGGCTTCCGGACGATTGATTGCGCGGCCCGGATGAACGTCGAATACTACATGCCGAACCGCAAGGGCTGGCCCGATTTATTCGGGCTGGTCCAGGCGACGGCAGACATTTTAGAGAAAGCCGGCATCGTAGAGGACGACGGCTATATCGCTGATGTGGCCTACAGCTGCATCGCAGGCGTCGACCCGGTATGGCCGCGCGCTGAAATCAAAATCATCCCCATGCCGGACGACAAACTCAACGAACTGCATCCCAAACTCAGAAAGAAGGTAAAAAATGATCGATGACAAGATGGCCAAGATGGCTATAAACACCTTGAAAGAATATTGCAAGAATTTATGTTCTCGTTGCGCTGTATATGGATCATGTGGACAAAGGTACTGCTACTTTGAAAATGTTGATGGTTACAACGACGTCGGTACGTTTGAAAATCTACAGAAGTCTCCCAAAAAGCCACCGAAATTTGACATCAGGCAGAAAGAAAGCGCAGATTTTCGGAATTATATCAATGAAATCTTTTTGCGGGAGGCAGAAAAATACGGGCTCCCGATGAACAAGGCCAACTCGATAAAATGGACTGCGCGCGGGACCATCGTAGTCACGTTCGTTGATGACGACAACAAAACGAACTACTTTGGCTGGGCGAAGTGCCATCCCGACGACGCTTTCAATCCGGAAGTCGGCATCAAGCTGGCCATTGAAAGAGCGGCCCAGGCGATGAAAGCGCCGTTCGTTCCAGAAGAAAACGAAGCTTATTATTATGCTGATGATGAGAACCGCATCTATAGCACCATCAATCACAATACAAACACAGATATTTTGAATATCGCACTCGGTAACTGCTTCAGGAAACGTAAAGAGGCGCATGCCAATAAAGAAGCCATCAGGAAACGCATGGAAAGAGCTAAGGTGCTATTGAAATCATTACGGGAGGATGATGCAAATGCGATGGGTAGATGTAAATGAGCAGTTACCGATTCCGCAGCGGCGCGTACTCGTAGCGATGCACGCCGGCACGGAGTGGGAATTTAAAGCCGTCGGGGTGTTTTGCCAGGATCATTGGCTCGTAGACGGGGAAACCCGTCTCATCCCGATGTGTGAAGTAGATTATTGGGCGCCGATTGCCTCGACGCCCAAACGGTAGGAGCGTGATAGCATGACGAAACGAAAGGTATGGATTGGGCTCACCATTTACGCCGTCGTATGCATGGCGGCGTTTGTGACGATGCTTGTCATGATCTTTAAATAGGGCGGTGAGGCTATGGAAAACTGGTACAAACCAGGGCCGGTACATTCCCACCAGATGACGGACGAGGAGCGCAAGCACTACGCGCCGAAAGAAAAGAGAGCCAGTGGCAAGCGCTCTGAGTCTGACATTGAGACTTACCAGGCCGACACGATATTCAAGATCCGGAAGCGGATGCATTACACCTGCAAGAAAATTCGCGGGAGGAGGCGGTAAGAAGTGCGGGACATTATTAAATATTCGTTCTACGGGGCTTGTATAACGTTTTGGGTGGCCCTTACGATAACTTTATTGTGCGTAAATAAATAGGGGGCTTATAGCGGATATGGGACGCAAAAATAAAAGACGGAAACAAAAACCGCCATTGATGCCCTGGAACCGAGAGCCGGAACTAAATCCTGGGACCCTCGTCCCACACCAGAGCCGCTGCGCGTTCTGCGGGCGGCCCCTTCCTCGTTCCGGCTGGCATTGGTTCCGGGACGAATTCGGGCAAAGGGTCCGGAAGTGCAACGACGAACGAAGCTGTATGAAGAGCCGGAAACTGGCCGCCGAGGAGTCTTTTAGGCGGGCCATCCGGCGCAATGCTTATCACACGGAAAGCTATTGGATGAAGGAGGACTGGGGAGATGGAAACGAATGATCGCATTGAGCAGGTCAAGGGCCTGCTGCACCGCTATCACCGGACGGCGGTGTATATCAAGAACCTCAAAGAGGAGATTGCCGACAAGAAAGCTCAGATGGAGGCCATGCCGGCGCCTAAAGTGCCGGGCTATTCGCCGACACCGGGCGGCGGGGCAAACAATCTGAGCCCCGAGAAACGGGCCTATTTTGCCAATGAACGGGCCTTAGAGCGCATCACGGAATTACAGTGCCGCATCAACGATCTGGAGCCGATTCTGCTGCGTGTCGACCGGACACTCGACGCCCTGACCGTTACCGACCGGAATATCATTGTGAGCCGCTGCATCAATCACTACCCCTGGAACATGACGGCCCGGACGGCCCACTGCTCCCCAAGTTACTGCCGCCGGCGCATCGACCGCATCCTCAGCCTGATGGCGGACATGATGCTTGGCCCTGGCGACATCCCCATCCCCATGGAGTTATTCACGCAGGATACACAATGATTGTGGATAACTGAAAAGCTGTAGCACATTCGTAACACTTTTGTAGCACATTCGTAGCACCACATGACAAGCTTTGCGTGCTATAATGACAGTATCGGGGACGGGGACCAGATGCCGCCGTTCGGTCATTGCGCGGTATCAGTCCCGTCTCTACAATGTGTGCTTTGTTCTTAGTGATAGGCAATCTAACAGCGCACAACATGGACGTGGCCGGGTGTACAATAGTAGTGTGTGTCTGTCACGCTGGACAGGCATACCCCCGGAATCGTCCGACCTGGGATAGTTGGTTGTTAGGTATGTCCGCCATGGGGCATCGAGGGTTCGAGTCCTTCCTATCCCCCAATATGAATAGAGAGAGTCGTCTGTTGTGACGGCTCTTTTTTATACAAGAAAAAGTATACAACGAGTATATAATTAAACGGCTTATTTTAGCCTGAAAGGGGGTGATTCTATGGCAACAACCACATCGGATATTCAGAAGCGCATCAACAGGACAACGGGCGTCAACCGCCGTAAGGTCAACACGGCGTCACGCCGTCAGGCAGTCCGTAATACCTATCGTAGAAAATCGAACGGCGGACAGGGAGGTTAAGCAGCATGTTTGAGGTTGCACGAACGGCGAGTAAGTTGACAAATAAGGTATTGGTAGGGTTATCCGGCGGGAAAGACAGTGTCGCCACGCTCGACGTCTGTGCCCATTTCTTCCCGGTCGTGCAGCCTTATTTCATGTATATCGTGAAGGGACTGGAATTCCAGGAACGGACCTTGAGATATTACGAAAAGCGGTACGGCGTCCCTATCATCCGCATCCCTCACTTCATGCTGAGCGACTTCATGCGTGATGGCTCGTTCCGCATGCCAGATTATACCGTTTCCAAGATAAAGACCAAGGACATTTACGCATACTTGAGGAACCGCACGGGGATCTATTGGATTGCCGGAGGCGAACGCATGGCCGACAGCATTGTCCGCAATGCGATGATGAAGCGAAGCGGCGCCATAGACCGCAAGCGGGGTCGTATCTACCCATTGGCTTACTGGAATAAGGCGCAGGTACTCAGCTATGTGAAAATGCGCCATTTGCCGTTATCCCTGGAGAACCGGGTACTCGGCTTTTCCTTCCGGGGCCTGCAGGGCAGGGAACTGTATAAAATCAAGCAGGCATTCCCCTCGGATTATGAAAAAATCCGCCGTGTCTTCCCTTTGATAGAAGCGGCGGTCGTGAGGTATGAGCATTATGGCAAATAAGAAACAAATGGAAGCGTACGAAATCAAGAAGATCAAGCGCAGCCAAATCAAACTGGCGGCCTATAATCCGCGGACGATTACCGACGAAGCCCGGAAGCGGCTCAAGAAAGGGCTGAAAAAGTTCGGCCTGGTGCAGCCGCTCGTCTGGAATGAAACGACGGGCGTCCTGGTCAGTGGCCATCAACGGCTGTCTATTCTGGATGAAACGTATAAATATCCGGATAACGATTACACCCTGACCGTGTCGGTCGTTCATCTTTCGGAAAAAGACGAAAAGATTTTAAACGTCCAGCTGAACAACCAGTCTATGATGGGCGAATTCGACTATGATGCCCTGCGTGACATGCAGTTCGAGGCGCCCGACCTGGATCAGCTCGGCTTTTCTGACAGCGACTTGGATATCGTGTTCAGGGAAAATGGCGGGGAAATCGGGAAATTGGTAGCCGACAGTGAGGAAGCGGAAGAGACGAAAGACAAGCTCGACGAAATCAAAGACGAACGCAAGCAGATGAATAAACAAAAAGACGCCGAAAACTCAGCGTATTTTTATTTTACGGTCATCTGTGAAGATGAGGCCCAGCGAACGGCCCTCATGAAGAAAATGGGCGTACCCATTTATGAGGAATTCGTCACGGCAGACAAGCTCAAAAAGCTTTAGTCAAGCGTCACGATGCCCATCTCCTCCCATAGCTGATAGAGAATGTCTTCCGTGCAGGGTACATCACAGACGATGGGGTCGATGAGATGGTCATCTACCTCGAACAGATGCAATTTGCCCTTGACCTTGAAGGGAACGATGGGGCGCAGGTTGCGCAGATGCCAGCTGTAGCCTTTCGGCCCTTTGTCGATGCCATAGAGCTCGACGATACAAAGGGCGTAACCACGGGGGAACAGCGGGCCGTCGTTATACTGGCTGCTGCAAATCAGCAGGTCGCCCCGGTAGGGCGTTTGCCAGGATCTAAATTCCTCGGTTTTGTCGCCGCAGGCAATGTCGACGGCGTAAAAAGGGTGCAGTGATAAGGCTTTCATGACTGGCCCCCTTTCTTGGCAGCGTTGACCTCGGCGTAGATAAATCGTTTTATTTCGCCGGAGACCGTGGCGCCTTTTGATTTACAAAGCGCCGCGAACGCCTCTTTGACGGCCTTGTCGATTTTTAAGTTGATCAGAACTTTTTCGGTCACAGTATCACCTCACTATGAAATTTGTACACACTATTATTATATCATAATTAAAGAAAAAGTAAAGAAAAAATACATAGTAAGGAGGGACTGCCATGGCTGACAAGGCTTGGAACCGGCTTCCCGGCGAGACCGATAAAGCGTACCAGGCGTTCAAGGTATTCCTGGAGCTGGAAGACCGAACGATGGCGAATGTAGCGCGCAAAACGGGAAAGAAAACCATCGCCGCCATCAAGATCTGGAAAAAGAAATACAACTGGATAGAGCGGTCCGAAGCCTATGATTCGTACCAATTCAATCTGGAAATGGAAGAATTGGCCAGGGAACGCCTCAAGGTGGTGCAGCGCCATTTGCAGATTACTAAATTTGCAGAGGGGCGCATCCTGAAAGTCTTACAGAATAAAGACATCAGCGATGAAGAGTACGACACGCTCATGAATTACCTGTTACAGCTCATGAAATACGAACGACTTTGCGTAGGCGCCCCGACGGAATCGACCAACGTCGAGATGCACCACGACGGAGCCGTTTCGGCCACGGCGGTGCAGGTCTATTTGCCCGATAACGGGCGGGATGGTGACAAGAAATGATTATCAAACCACAGCCAGGGCCACAGGAAACCTTTCTTTCCTGCCCCGCAGACATTGCGATATATGGCGGCGCCGCCGGCGGTGGCAAAACGTACGCGTTATTGATGGAATGTTTGCGCCATGTGGACAATCCCAATTTCGGGGCCGTCATCTTCCGTAAACAGGCGACGCAGATCACCACGGAAGGCGGCTTATATGATACGGCGTTATCTATTTACTATCCCCTGGGAGCGGTATTCAAGAAAGTGCCGGCACTCATGTGCACCTTCCCCAGCGGGGCGAAAATCTCGTTCCGCCATCTGCAATACGAAAAGGACGTTCTTGGCTGGCAGGGGTCGCAGATACCGCTTATCGCCTTTGATGAGCTGACCCATTTCAGCGAGAGCCAGTTTTTCTACATGCTGTCCCGAAACCGGACGACGTGCGGGGTACGGCCCTACATTCGAGCGACGTGCAACCCGGACGCCGACTCCTGGGTCGCTGACTTCATTTCCTGGTGGATTGATCCGGACACGGGCTACCCCATACAGGAACGGTCTGGCAAGATTCGTTATTTCGTCCGCATCAGCGGGGAAATCATCTGGAACGACGACCGCAAGGCATTAGAAGACAAATACGGGAAAGACGCTGTCAAGAACGTATCGTTCATCGCCTCGTCCATCAAAGACAATAAGGTACTGCTGAAAGCAAACCCGGAATACCTGGCCAGCCTTAACGCCCTGCCAGAGGTAGAAAAGGAGCGGCTTTTATACGGTAACTGGAAGATACGGCCGTCCGGCGGCATGTATTTCAAACGGGAACAGACGAAAATCGTCAAGACGATTCCCGACAAAATCGTCGCCATTGCCCGCGCCTGGGACTTGGCGGCAACGGAAATCACGCCGAACAGCAAGGACCCGGACCGCACGGTCGGCGCCCTGTGTGCCCGACTGCGAAGCGGCCAGTATATTTTCCTCGACGTCGTACGGAAAGCCTTCATCTCGTCCGATGTCCGGAAGCTGGTGAAGAACACGGCCAAACTCGACCGGAGCATGTACGGCTGCAATAAGATTCTGATTCCCCAGGACCCGGGGCAGGCCGGCAAAGACCAGGCCCTCAGCTACATCCGGGAACTGGCTGGGTATGGCATCGAGTGCCACACGGTCAGCGGCGACAAGGAAACCCGTGCCGAACCGCTGGCCTCGCAATGGCAGAACGGCAACGTCCTGCTGCTCGAAGGCGGCTGGAACGACAAGTTCCTCGATGAACTCGAAGGCTTTCCCCTGGCCCAGCATGACGACCAGGTGGATGCGGCCGATGACGCCTTTAATGCCGTGGCCAAAGCCAACGACTGGAAAGCGCTGATTTCATAAGGAGCATCAAAACTATGACTGACATTCGGAGCGACGGGTTCTTTAACGCCTTCCTGGGATATGGAACCAGGCGGCGGGACCCGTTCACACATACGCATTTCCATAGCGGGCAGGTGGAATCCATAGCGGCCCGATGGCATGAATATGAAGAACTGTTCACGTATAACGGCATCGCCCAAAAAATCATCAAGATTCCGGCTAACGACGCCGTGCGGGCTGGCTTTACGCTGAACGACGGAGACAGTGAGCTGGAACAGAATAAGGCCGTACAATCCATCCTGGAAGATCTGAATTTCCAGAGCGTATTTTCCAAAGCCCTGTGCTGGGACCGCCTGTACGGTGGCGGCGTCGTGCTCATGCTGATTGATGACAGCGGGGAATTGCAAGATCCGCTGAATGAAAGCGCCATCAAGGGCATCCGTAAACTGGTCGTCTATGACGCCCAGGACGTCACGCCGGAATATGATTACCAAGACCCGAGCCATCCTTTATACGGGAAGCCGGAAACCTATACCATCGTAGGCTATAACGGCGGGGCCTTCTCGGTGCATGAGAGCCGCCTGCTCATTTTTGACGGGTCGC
The DNA here is from genome assembly GCF_040096415.1 of Megasphaera intestinihominis. Taxonomy (NCBI): domain Bacteria; kingdom Bacillati; phylum Bacillota; class Negativicutes; order Veillonellales; family Veillonellaceae; genus Megasphaera; species Megasphaera intestinihominis. The sequence continues at coordinate 20,148 of NZ_JBBMEU010000027.1, read as the reverse complement.
TCATCAGCAACCGGGAACGGCGCCAGCGCAATGGCTGGGGCGGTTCCATCATGGAACAGGTACGCGATAATCTGATACGGTTCGTGTCATCCCAGGAATTTTCCCTGATGGCCATGGAACGCATGAGCCAGTCGGTATTGAAGTTGTCCGGCATGGGCAACGTACTGAGCACCGACGAAGGCGAGAAGATCATACAGAAAAGGCTGCAGCTCATTGATATGGCCCGGGGGATGATGAACACCATCGCCCTCGACACGGAAGATGAATATAACATCGAGACCATCACCATGAGCGGCCTTTGTGATATGGTGGATAAATTCGAGACGGCCCTGTCGGCGGCGGCCGATATTCCTATCACGGTCCTTATGGGGCAAAGTCCGGGCGGCCTGGATGCCACCGGGGACAGCGACCTGGAGAACTATTACAACATGGTCGACCGCATCCGCCAGCGTACGTTAAAGCCGAAAATCAACCGCCTGCTGCATCTCTTGGCGCTGGCCCATGATGTGCCGCTGGCCCTGCCCGATGAATATACCATCGAGTTCGGGAAATTATGGAGCCCATCGGCGAAAGAAGAAGCCGACACGAAGATGGCCGAAGCCGAAGCCCGGGCCCGTGATGCGGCCACAGCGGCGCAGTATGTATCTATCGGGGCTCTCGATACCCAGGAGGTACGGGACAAGCTCGATGAAGGGGACTTCTACAAGTTGGACCGGAGCCTCGACAAGGTCATCGAAGAAGCCCACAGCACACCACCCAAGGGGGAATCCATGAATGACAAAGGAAATCGTTCCGAAGCGTAAAATCAGATACCCCATGGGGTTGGAACGGGATTATGCCAAACTGCTTACGGCCTATGTAGCTCGTAAGATGAAAGTGGTGGCGGCCTTCATCCCGGAGATGAAAACGGCCCTGCAATCGTCCAACACGACAGGGCACATTAACTTAGTCATCGACCAGATAGGCCAGGCCATGGAATCCGCCGACGTCCTGACAGGAACCATGCAGAAAATGGCCCGCCTGGTAGAAACTCATACGGAGAAAGAGGCAGACGCCGAATTCCGGAGCGTATTTTCCCTTTCGGCGCCGCTTCTCCCTGGGCCGCTAAAGAACCAGCCTGTCACAGACGTAGGGCGGCAGGATGCGGCCTCCCCGGATCTGGAAGAACTCAAGCGGGCCTGGGTAGACCAGAACCTCGACCTCATACGGAGCATCGATGGAGAGACGCTGGCACGCATCAAGCAGCGGTTAAACGACGCTATCATCTATAACAGCAATGCGGCCGCGCTCACTAAGTTCCTGGCCGAGGCCATCCAGGACATCGCCCACAATGAGACGAACCGGGCCGTGCTGATTGCGACAGACCAGATAGGCAAATTACACGGGCGCATGAGCCAGTACCGGCAGGAACAGGCCGGCATCACTCACTACATCTGGGAGACGGCCCACGATTCCCGGGTACGGCCATGGCATCGCACAAGGCAGGGGAAGAAATTCGCCTGGAGCGACCCGCCGCCCGACGGGCATCCGGGGATACCGATACGGTGCCGTTGTGTGGCCCTTCCGGTCATCGACGTCGATACCATTCCCATCCGGACCAAGGCGGGGACCTTCATTTCGCTGACAGCGAAAAAACTTACCTCAGCGCCGCCACAAGGCGAGGAAGAGGGAGACGCGAACAACTTATACCCCAAGACGTTGGGCGGAGCTTCACGGGGCGAAGAGATGACACACGCCGAAGCGGACAGTGGGAACGTCAATCCGCGGGTCAACTTCAGCGAGGCATACCGTAACAACTGCCAGGTCTGTGTCGTCGACTACGAGGCCCGGCGCCGTGGTTATGACGTCATCGCCAAAGGGTTCGAGGCCGGCGGCACGACGGAACGGTTGTCCCACAAGACCAACCTGGCCTGGCTGGACCCGGAAACCGGGGAAGCCCCGGCGTATATTCTTGATAAGGCCGTACATACGCCGAAACAGCTGGCCTCCTGGCTGCACCGCATGCTGGACCCGAAGGGGCGCTATACTATCGAATTCGCCTGGAAAGGCCGTGGCAGCATCGGCCATATCGTTTGTATTTCTAAGGATAAAGCAGGCGACCTGGTCATGTATGATCCCCAGCTCGACCGGATCTATACCGGCGACAAGGAAATACAAAGCTACTTCAAGCGGGCACGCTTCAAGCGGACCTTCTACGGCATTACGGTTTATACGCCGCCCCGGCTCCTGCGGGTCGATGACAAGGCGTTCAACGTGAAGATCGTCAACGATGTTCTGGAAAAGAGGAAGAAATGACCAATACGAACGACATGGCCAACGAATTCGCCGTCTATCACGGATACGACGGGGCTGAACACCTCTGCACCTGGAAAGGCTACGAGGTATATGAACCGATAGCCAAGAAAGAGCGCATCACCGGCCTACCTTACAAAATTCTGATACGGCAGGACGATGTAAGGTTCTCTACCGTCAATGAGACATTCGACATCATGGACGACTGTGACACGTACCTGGAAAGGGGGTGAGAAACATGATTCGATATGACAGGGTAGCGATTCATGCGACGAAGACCGACGAAGGGTTCATCCGTGATAAACCTATCGTCGGCCGTACGGGCATCTTAGAGTACCGTAACCCGGACGGAAGTACCCGGCGGGAATACCGGCCGCCGGAAGAAGCCTTTAACGTGGATTCCTTGAACTCGCTACAGGGGAAACCTATCACGATGGGCCACCAGGGCATGGTGACGAGTGGCAACAGCAACATCATTCAGCCTATCGGTACAGTCCTTTCCCCGGGCAGACAGGATAATAACAACATCGTGGCCGATGTAGTCATTTATCAGCTGCCGACCGAGGCCCGCGAACTTTCCTGCGGGTACAATCTCGACTTAGAGGAAACCCCGGGCGTGACGCCGAATGGACAGCCTTATGACGCCATTCAGCGGCACATCCGCTATAACCATGTGGCCGTGGTTCCCAAAGGCCGGGCCGGTATTGCCCGGCTGAACATGGACGGGGACCAGGAAATGGATTTTGAGGGGCACCAAGATACGACAGGAGGAACGAAGACAATGAAAAAAGTAAGACTCGACAATGGTATCGAATACGATGCGGCGCCGGAAGTAGCCGTATACGTTGACCAGCTGCGTGAAGACCATAAGAAACAGAAAGCCGAAATGGATACCTTGCAAGCCAAGTACGATGCAGCCGTTTCGGATTTGAAAAAAGTAAAGGAAGACGCCAAGCAGGCCGAAGAAAAAGCGAAAGCCGCTTTTGACCAGGCTGTCAGCGACCGCGTCGCCGTATTGAAGCGGGCCGACGCATTCGGCATCAAAGACGCCGAAAAGATGACCGTCCAGGAAGTCAAGAAAGCCGTCATCAAGAAGGCACACGGCGATGATTTCGACCTGGAAAATAAGAGCGACGAATACATCAATGCAGCCTATGACCTCGTGAAAGACACGAAGCAGGAAACCAAAGCCGGCAAGGCGGACGGCATCGCCAGCCAGGTCAAGACCATCAACCAGCCGAAAGAAAAGAAAAACGACGACGAAGATCTGGCCGTGGCCGAGGCTATGGAACAGCTGCGCAAAGACGAAGCAGACGCATGGATGAAGGAGGTTAAATAATTATGGCACAGAACAAACTTTTTACATGGTACGGCAATGAAGACCGCCCCGGTATCGCCGGTATGAAAGCCGACACGACGGTCGACGTCGTAGACAGCTATGCCGCTGAATCGCCCATCATGCCGGGCGACGCCGTGCTCCGTGGCACCGAAGAAGGTACGGTCAAATCCGTGACAGCTGCTACCGACGGCCCGGAGGTCATCGGCATCGCCTTACATAAACATTACGACCCGGAAATCGGCTGCTATCCGGCCGGCACCGCTGTCGATGTCATGACCAGTGGCGACGTATACGTTACCGCCGGCGGCGACGTACAGCCGGGCGATAAAGCCGATATTGCCATTGATGATGGTACGGTTGCCTTTACAAAATCGGGCGGCACGAATACCCTGCCGGGCATTACGTTCCTCAATTCCGGAGCTAAAGGCGACGTCGTCCGCATCCGCATCCGTTTATAAACAGGAGGTATGAACAACATGACCATGACTCGTTATGATGAAAAAGAAGCCAGATATTTGCAGAACGTGGCCGCTATGGACGAAGCTACGAGCGTATTCCTGGCCCGCCAGCTGACCCATATCCGTGCCCAGACGCTAACCGTCAAGAAGGCGCCCATGAATGCCTTCCAGGTATTCCCGGTACAGACGGACATTCCGGCCGGGGCTGAAAGCGCCGTCCAATACATCTATGACGCTGTCGGTATGGCTGAAATCATCAGCAACTATGCCGACGCCCTGCCTCGTGTTGACGTTGTCGCCAAGGAACAGGCCGTAAAGGTCTTCTCTATCGGCGACGCATACGGTTATAACTACCGCGAAGTCAAGAACGCCCAGTTCGCCAATATCCCCTTGAGCGCCCTCCGTGCCCAGCAGGCCCGCCGCGGCATCGACCTCAAGCTGAACAAAATCGCCTGGAACGGGGATAAGGGCCACCACATCACGGGCTTCCTCGATAATGAAAACATTTCGACGATTTCCCTGCCGGCCGACGGCACGGACTCCAAGACGGCCTTCAGCACGAAGACCTATGACAAGATGATCCGCGACATGAACGACATCATCGACGCCATCCCAACCGCTACGAATGAAGTAGAACAGGCCAATACGGTCCTGATGGCCCCGGCCGTCTATCGGGCCTTGGCGGAAACCCGCATCGATGACGCTCAGGGCACGACGGTACTCCGCTTCTTGCAGAGCCTGCACCCGGAAATTACCCGCTGGATGAAGGTCGGTGAACTCAAAGGCGCCGGCACCGACGGTTCGGATATGGTCGTCGCTGGTTATTTCGACCCGATGTACATCCGCTTGGAAATCCCGACCCGTTTCGACCAGCAGCCCGTGCAGTACCGCAACCTCGAATACGTCATCGATTGCGTGGCCGAAGCGGCCGGCGTTACGGTCACCATGCCGATGGCCTTTGTCAAAGCCCAGGGCTGTTAGTAGAAAGGGGAGGTCCCAATGATTCTGTTAAATAAAACGAGCCGTGCCGTCCTGTTCGGCGGCACGCTGCTCATTCCGCTGAAACCAACGACGGTCGACGGGAAATTGTCAGACGTCAAGAAAATGTATCCCGGTATTGCCGCCATGCTGGATAGTGGCGACATCGAAACGCTGACCAAAGCCGCCGCCGCAGAAGCTGAAAAAGAGCTGGCCGCCAAGACGATTGAGGAATTACAGGCCTACGCGAAGGAACAGGGCATCGACCTGGGGAACGCCTCGACCAAAGAGGACATCCTGGCAGCCATTGAGGCCGCGAAATGAGTGCCGTAAGTGACGCGGACCTGCTGAACACGGTCTACACGGTAGCCCCCGAATTCACCACGATGAACGACAGCGACGTCCTGCAAGTCATGGACCTGGCCAAGCTGTTCGTGAGTGAGAAGAAGTTCGGGAAATTCTACTCCGTGGCCCTGGCTGATTATACGGCGCACCTGCTGACACTGCGGGCCGAGACGGCCAACAGCGGCGGCATGAGTGCGACGCTGACGTCCGGCGGCATCGTCAGCGAAAGCGAAGGCGACCTTTCCCGCTCCTACGGGGCGGCCAATACGGGCGGATTTGGCAACGACCTGCTCAGTAAGACCGTATACGGGAAAGCCTACCTGCAATTATTGAAACTGGTCATCGTACCGGTCCGTACGCGGATGGGGTGAGGCTATGAGTGTCATCGATAAGGATATGGGGTATCAGACCATCATCACCAACTTGAGCCGTCTGGAAGGGACGGTCAAAGTCGGCATCATGGCCGAAGCAGGTAGCGAGAAAGATGGGGCCAGCCTCGTCGAAGTCGCTACCTATAACGAATTTGGCACGCAGCACATTCCAGCCCGTCCCTTTGTCCGTCAGACGACGGACAACAACCGTTGGGCCTGGGGAAGCATGGCGGCCCGGCTTGAGGACCGGGTGGCCCACGGGATGGACCCGCATCAGGCGCTGGAGATTCTCGGCAACAAGGCCGAAGGCGACATGAAAGCGACCATTGGCCGCGGCCATTTCGTCCCCAATGCCCCGAACACCATCAAGCAGAAAGGTTCGTCCCAGCCGCTGATTGATACCGGCCGCATGCGCAACAGCGTAAGCCATAAAGTGGAGGACTGATAGTATGGGATTCAGAAGACCCGTCACCATCGAGCGCACCAGCCTGGGCACTATCGACGATAACGGCCGATACCAGAAAGGCACGACGACCACGCTGACCATTCAAGCCAGTGTGCAGCCGTTGAGTATCCGTGAACAATCAACGATAGTTGGCCCTGACGGTGCCCGTAACGTGTCGTACGTCAAAATCTATACCGATACCCCGCTTATCCCACAAAGTGCGGCCAGCGGGCAGGGAGAGGCCACCAAGGCCGACGTCGTTCGGCATCTGGGCCGCCGCTTCCTGGTTACGCAGTGCGACGCTTATCAAAACGGCGTCATCAGTCATTACCGGGCTTATGCCCAGGAGGTGCTGACCGATGACGACACGTGACAAGATGGATTTCCTGCATGGCATCATTGCCGAGCTGTTGGGGCTTCCGGGGAAACAGGTCGTCTGGGTCAACCAGGACATGCCCCGCATCAAGCGGCCCTTTGCGACGCTCCAGTTCTACGGCGTTCATGGGGAAGCCAGTGAGGAACTGCGGCCGACAGGTCCTGGCAAGTATGACGTCCGGGTCCCGACATCGGCGACACTGGCCGTGCAGTATTTCGGCCCGGATGCCCTGGAACGCCTGGAGACGCTGGCCCGCGGGTTCGAGCGCCCGACGATTGCCGACCGCTGCTTTGCGGCGGCTGTCGTCGTGTATGACACGAACAACATCACCGACCTGTCGGCGCTCTTAGAGTCGCAGACCTGGGATGAACGGGCGAATATCGACCTGTATATCCGCTATAACCACGACGTCGACGACGAACCGGGCTACATCGAATCGGTTGTCATTGAAAGCCAGCTCCCCAAGAGCCAGCCAGATACGACGACTATCCCGTCTGATCCGGACAGCCCCGGGAGCAGTGGGAGCGGAGACACGGGACCCGATACCGGGAATACCGGTTCTGGCAGCACGACAGAGCCGGACACGCATGATTATTACATCGATACCGTCAAAGTAGACGGCACCACGAATTAAGGAGGACTGTTAAATGGCGAACATTGACCGCATTGTAAACGTCCAAATCGCCTTGAATACGACCGGCATCAGCAAGCTCGGCTTCAGCACGGTCATGGTCATCGGGCAACATACGCACGGCACGAGCCGCGTATTGACCTATACCGATACCGACCAGCTTGTCGATGACGGGTTCCAGACGACGGACGCCATCTATAAAGCCGTTTCGGCCTGTTTCTCGCAGATTCCAAGCCCGACACAGGTCAAGGTCGGGAAATGGAACAGCGAGGAAGACCTGCCTACAGCTTTGGCAGCTATCCGGTCGGAAGATGATGACTTTTATGGCATCGTTCTGGCCGACCGGACGGAAGCCAACGTATTGGCTATGGCCGAATGGACCGAAACGCATATGAAGCTGTTCATGACGGCTACCGGCGACGACAAGGTGAAAGACGCCTCGTCCACGACAGACATCATGGCACAGCTCCAGAGTAAGAATTATTACCGCACGGCTGCCTGGTATCATGCCAATGCCACAGACGAATATCCGGAAGCGGCGGTCATGGCCCGCTGCTTTGCTATCGACCCGGGCGGTGAAACCTGGGCGAATAAGAAACTAGCGGCTATTACAGCGGATAATCTGACCGAAACAGAATACAACGCCATTACCAAGAAAAACGGAAACACGTTCGAGAAATTCCGAAACGTATCCATTACCCAAAACGGCAAGGTGGCCGCCGGCGAATGGATTGACGTTATCCGCTTCCGTGACTGGCTCCAGGAAGAAATCCGTACCAACGAATTCTATCTGCTCATCAACTCGGATAAAGTACCCTATACCGATGTAGGCATCGCCATGGTGGAAACGGTGTTGCGCAAGGCTTTGGAAGATGGTCAGGCCGCCGGCGGCATCGCTCCGACCGAATACGATGAAGACGGGAACAAGAACCTGGGCTATACCATCGACGTACCGCTTTCTTCGAGCATCACGGCCAACCAGAAGGCCAGCCGTGTCCTGGAAGACGTGAAATTCACGGCCCGTCTTGCTGGGGCTATTCACGCTATCCGCATCAACGGGTCTTTTACTTATGACAACTTGTTGGAAAGCGCATAGGAGGTGGATTAACGAATGTCTGACGTATTGACGTACGACCCCAAGAAAAACATTATCATCTACGGCGGCCGACAGCTCACGGGCTTTGCTGAGGATGACATGATTACCATCAAGCCCCTGGGCGATGGCATGCAGATCTACAGCGGTGCCGACGGCGAAGTCGGCCGAAGCGTCGACCCGAACAGCACGTTCGAGGTCAAGGTCAGCCTGGCTACATCCTCGAAGAGCAACGACTATTTGAGCGAATGTTACAACAAAGACCGCCGCACGGGCAGCTATATGCTCCCGTTGACCATCAAGGACCTCAGCGGCTCGACATTGTTCTTTGCTAAACAGGCCTGGGTACAGAACTTCCCTGAATCGAAACGGGGCCGTAAAATCGACAACCAGGACTGGACGTTCAACACCGGCCAGGTAAACGACCCGGTCATCGGCGGCAACGATTAACGAGGAGGCTAAAGCATGAGTATCATTTATCAGGGCGGCGAAACGAAGAAGTGGGACCAGGGCCAGTATACCTTTGCTATCCGGCAGTTCCCGCCGTTCCACGCCATGAAAGTGCTGGGCGAGCTCCAGAGGGTGCTTGCCCCGGCCCTTGGCGGCGCTATTGGCGGTATCAAGCCGGAAACGCTGGACCAGGACACGAACAACGTCACCTTTATCGGCAACACCGTGGCCGACGCCTTGAACGGGCTGGCCCGCAGCATGGACGGCGACACGCTGGAAAAGGTATCTGCCATGTTATTGGACCCGGATTATGTCAGCGTCGCACCGCTTCACACGAAAGACTTCCAGCAGCTCGACGAAAGCGCCGTCAATGAGGTCTATAGCGGCCGCATTTTCGACATGATCGTATTGATGGTTCAGGTATTCAAGATCAACTATCTGGATTTTTCCAAGCTCTCGAGCGTCCCGACTGGAGTCCTCGGAACGTTGCGAGGGCTGAAGCAGCCATTCCAGGCGAATGTTCCGAAGAGTTCACGGAAATGACCTTCATCTACCGCGTACTGGATGCGGGCATGGTCACCATGACGGAGCTGAAAAGCGGCCTGGTGACCCTGGCCGACCTCGTCGGGATGACGCATTATCTCGACATGAAGAGTGATATCGAGTACGCGAACCTGAAGAAGTATGACAAGCCGGAAGGAGGTGGACGCCATGGTCGTCCGTGAACTGATTACCAAAATATCGTTTGCCGTCAATCGGGGCGGCCTGGATGCGGCCAATAACGGCATTTCCCGCCTCAAGCGGAGTCTGGGCGGCATCGGTGGGGCCAGTTCCATGGCCAGCCGCATGTTTGGCAACAGCGCGGCGAACATGGCCGCTTCTGCCACCAAGGCTGAAATGGGTATTTCCCGCATCAAGTCATCCGTCAACAGCCTCATGGGGTCCCTGGGGCCGCTGGCCGGAGCGATGGCCGCGGCTTTTTCCATCAGCGCCATCAAGAACACGGCCGATGAAATGATGAGCCTGGATGGCCGTCTCCGTTCCGTCACGTCGAGCGAAGAAGAACGGCGTGGCGTGGAAACGCAGCTGTATGAGTTGTCCCAGAATAACCGCAGTGCCCTGGCTGAAATGGGCGACCTCTATTTCAGTACGGCCCGGGCCTGCAAGCAGATGGGGCGGTCGCAAGAGGACGCCATGAGGACCACGGATATTGTATCTAAGGCCCTTACGTTAGGCGGCGCCACGACGGAACAGGCGAAAGCCTCTATCTTGCAATTAGGCCAGGCATTGGGGTCCGGCGTCCTGCAAGGCGACGAACTCCACTCCCTCGATGAAAATGCCAGCCTGCTCATGCAGCACATGGCCGAATCTATCGGCGTACCCCAAGCAGCCCTGAAACAGATGGGCAAGGATGGGGTATTAACGTCTGATATGGTCATCGACGCCATCCTGGCCAGCGGGGCGGCCATTGATTCCGAATTCAATGGCATCCCGCTGACTATTGGCCAAGCCCTGACTCAGGCCAGCAACTCGTGGAAAATATTTATTCTGCGCATCGAACAGGGGACAGGGGTATTTTCCGACATCGCTACCAGCCTGAGCCAGGTATTTAGAGAGATCTCCCAGGGTATGAACGACATCGTCACGATTATGTCGGGGCCGGGAGATACGGCCGACTCGATGGCAGCCTTTGAGAAAGCGAAAGAAGCCCATCCATATATCGTTGCTATTGGCGATGCCTTGAAGACGGTCTACAATCTACTCAACCAAATTGGCGAGGCCACGGGCATTGATAACCTCATCACAAAAACCATTCTAATTGCAGGGGCCGTCGGCATCCTGGCTGGCGTCTTTTCTGCTGTTGGAATGGTCGCGGGAGCCGTGGCTGGCGTCATCTCCGGCGTGTTCGGGGCCATCTCCGGCGCTATCGGATTCATTGCCGCGGCTGGCTGGCCTGTCGTGGCGGTCATCGCCGCCATTGCGGCCGCCATCTATTTCATAAAAGAACGTTGGGATGTCGTTATGGCATCATTTGCCCCTGGTCTTGAGATGATGAAACAGGGGCTTGCCTTCCTGGCCGACGCCTGGGAACGGATACAGCCATTTATAGAGGCGCTGATTCCTCCTATCAGGGTATTGGCTAATGGGATAGGGGTTACCATTGTTACCGCACTAGGGATGTTTTTTAGCACGGCTGCATATGTTTTTCGTGGAGTCGCCGCATTTATTGACACGGTAGCCTCTGGATTACAAGAATTAGCTAAATTTATAAACTGGTGTAGCGAGGGATTGGACAGCCTTATTAATAAGGCCAAGGATTTTTTAGGCATGGGCGGTTCCATTAGCGCCGAAGGGTCTGCCCTGGAACGGTTTGCTAACCAGGTCATCCCGACCGGGAACAGCTATTCAAATACGAATAATTATAAATTCACGAACACCTCCGTTGAGGATGGAATTAGGATTATAAACGGTACGAACTTTTCACCGTTTGGATAAGAGGTGAGACATTATGGCGTTTATGAGTGGCAGTAATATCAGCAGTATCGGCACCAGCCTGGCTGGTGGCTTGGCCGGCGGTTCGGGGTTCATGCCTCGAAGCAGTACGGGCGTCATCCCGGAGCCGACACAACCGGCCCAGATTGGTGACATGCTCGAATGTGACGTTATCCTGTCACGGGTCACGACGTTCGAGTCAGAAGTCACGCAGTTCCCCGTAGAGGACGGCTTTTCCATCTCAGACCATTGTATCCGCAAGCCGATGAAACTGACTCTTGAGGTATTGTTCACGCCGACGCCGGTCACCTGGTTCATGGCCGTATTAGGCGGTTCCCGCCACAGCTTGAACCGGGTCATGGATGCCATTATGGACATCTGGAAGAAAGGCGAACCGGTCACCATCAAACTCGTCGACGGCATCTATACGGATATGGTCATGACCAGCGCTCCCATGCCGAGGCGCTCCGAAGACGGGTATTGTTATAAGGCGACGCTGGAGTTCCAGCATGTGCGCCGGGTCACGCAGCGGACGGAAGACATCTCGGAAGACGGCTGTAATGCCGATGCCCAGGGAAAAGCCGGCCAGACCGGGAAAGACGGCGGTATGGCTGCCACTGAGGAAATCGGTACGGGCCTCCAGACCATCGACCCCAGTACCGTCGGAAATGCGTCCTCCGATGAAGATATTTGGACCCAGATTGCCACAGGCAGCGTCGACCTCAGCCAGTTCGGGGCCATTGGCGTCGGGCTGGAACATACGGCGGCCATGGCTACGGTATCCATTGCCCAGTCCATGGGCGGAATGGGGGCGGCGCTCTGGTGATTACGATTAGTACCTTAGATGCCAACTCGTTCGTTGAGTCGGTCATCCTGGACTCAATCCTCTACCGGTTCCGGCTGAATTGGAACGATGACGGCCAGTATTGGACGCTCGATGTCTGCAATAATGACAACTCCGAGCTGGTCCGCGGGATCGTCGTCGTTCCGAACTTCCCATTGCTCCATGCATACCGGCGCATCAAGGGCCTGCCTCCGGGTGAGCTGTTGGCCGTCGTGTCCAGCACGAGCATTTCGGACATTGGCCGCAAGGACTTTATTAGTGGCAAAGCTCGTCTGATCTACATGCCGAAGGAGGAATTGACGAATGTTGTGGAATCGGCAGTATAGGGTCAAGTTCCCAGGGATAGGCCTGGAATTTGCCAATACGCTCCGCATCTCTTTCGACATCACGAAAGACCTGTCGAAGAATACGAACAAGGGGAAACTGACCCTTTGGAACCTGAGCGATGAGACCCGGCATAAAATCAACGTGCCCGATACCAAGGTCGAGCTCTATGCTGGGTATAAGGACAACGGCGGGGCCGTCCGGCTCTTTGTCGGGTCGGTCATCAGCGCCCAGACAAAAGACGACGGGAAGGACGTCACGACGGAACTGTCGCTCTCCGATGGTCAGGCGGCCATTCGGGATACGGCTTTTTCTCTATCATTTGCGCCGGGGACTCCGGGCAATACTATCATCCAGTACATCGCCGATGAAATGGGCCTGCCCCTCGTGTGGGGCGACGGCGTCCAGTTCGGCACATTCAAGGATGGGTTTTCCTTCGTCGGCATGGCCGCCGATGCCCTCGACGCTATATGCTACGGTTCGGGCGTCAAATGGAGCATCCAGAACGAAATCCTTCAGCTCATCAAGGAAGGTGGCACGGTCAGCAACAAAGGGCTGGTCTTTGCCCCGGATAGCGGCCTTATCGGGAGTCCGGAATGGTATACCAAGGCCAACTCTCAGCCGAACACGGCGACACCTAAGCGCAAGCGCAAGCAGGCCGAGAATACGGACCCGTCGACGGCCTCGTCGGGCTGGAAAGTCAAGACGCTGCTGTCGCCGACCCTCAACCCGGGCGACCTGGTCAAGGTAGAATCCCGTTACGTCGAAGGCTGGTTCAAAGTCCAGTCGGCCCACCATACAGGAGATACTTATGGCGACGAATGGAACAGCGAACTCGATTTAGTAGACCGGAACGCCACGCTCCGGTCCCCTGAAAGCGACGCGGCCAGCAACACGGCCGTCTATGGGAATGGCGGGACAAGCGGCGAAGTCAGTACCAACGTCGACGCCGGGTGCGAAGCCGTGGCCGAAAGCCAGGGCACGTATATCCCCGATGGCTGCGTTTACCGTGTTACAGAAGCCGGGTCCTACTATTCGCCATTCCTTAAACAAGAGTACGACGCCCACCAGTGGGGCGTCGATGGCCTTTGTGCTGATGCGGGAGATAACTACATCCCATACGATTACAGCCAGCTCGAAAAGGGCGACGTCATCGTTTTCTATAACGACGACCACAGCGAAGGGCATGTCGGGATATACGACGGCAATGGCGGCATGTGGCATAACAGTTTTAATAAACAATGTTGGTATCATGCTGGCGACACTGACATGGGCGACCAGTATCCACAATACATCATCAAAGCCAGCCAATGCTAAGGGAAGGTGGTTTTTATGCAGTCATCGAATGAATTACGGGACATCGTCAATGGTTGGATAGATGGCAGCATCAGCAACATTCACACGGCCATGCCGGGGAAGATTATCGACTATGATGCAAGTATCTGTCAGGCCAGTGTGCAGCCGGTCGGCAAATTCAAGATACAGGACGGCCGGAACCTGCCATTTCCCATCGTGCACCATGTGCCGGTCATCTTTCCCAGCGGCCTCGGCGGCACGGCCGGCGTCACGGTTCCTTTACGAAGCGGCGACGGCTGTCTGTTGGTCTTCTCGGAGTCCCAACTGGACGACTTCTTGAACGGCGGCGACAGTGATAACGAACGGTGCCACAGTCTCAACGACGCCATTTGTATCCCTGGCCTGTATAACCGGGGATGCCGGTCGGCCAGCCCGTCCGACGTCTGCCTGTTCAACGGTGGCGTGAAGATGGTCATCAGCGCCGGCGGTATTACTGTGACCGGCGGTGACCTGGTCGTTGAAGGCATTTCCGTCACGAAGCATACTCACACCGGAGACAGCGGCGGCACGACGAGCGCACCGAAATAGGAGGCATGGACATGGCCTATGATTTAGCAATGAACGTACAGACGGGCGACCTGGTCGTCCGGAACGGCGATCTGATGATCGTCAACAATGGGGAACGGGTCGCCCAACAGGTACTCATCACGCTGCGGGAATGGCTCGGCGAATGGTTCCTGAAAACGAGCGACGGCGTTCCCTATCTCGAATATATCTTAGTCAAGAACCCCAACGAGGCCCACGTCCGGCAAGTCCTGTCGGAGGCCATTCAGAGCGTTGAGGGGGTCAAAGGCGTCACGGAGCTCGAATTTGCGTTCAATCGCATTCTGAGGACGCTTACGGTATCCTACGAAATCGATACCGATTATGGATTCATCACAAAGAAGGAGGTGCTGGGATATGGCAGATAGTGAAAACGTTTACGGTCTGACCCGTGACGGCTTCCGACGGAAACGGCTGCCGGAAATCCTGTCCGACATCAACCGCCGGGTATCGGACCGGCTGGGTGTTGAAATCGAGACCGGGAGCAACAGCCTGTTCGGCCAGCTCCACGGCGTCTTTGCATACGAAATCGCCGACCTGTGGGAGCAGGCCGAAAACACCTATAACGCCATGTATCCGAACACGGCCACGGGCGTCAGCCTGTCCAATGCGGCGGGCCTGGCGGGTATCTCAGCCATTTCCGGCACACAAAGCCGGCTACTGGCTACCTGCTATGGTGCCAGCGGCACGGTCGTCCCCTATGGGGCGCAGATATCCAGCAGTAACGAAAACGGCAGCTACTGGGAATGTATCGCCACTAACGCGTCCATCTCGAAAGAAAATGCCTGCTATGCCGCATATAGTATCAGCAGTGCTGTGAGTGCCGGGACGGTTTATACGCTGACTATCAATGACAAGACGGCCAGCTATACCGCCGCCTCCGGGGATATGGCCAGCAAGGTGCTGAGTACCCTGGCAAAAAGCTTTACCGGCGTCACCTACTCGATTGACAGCGGGATTCTGTCCATACGGACGACGACCAAAGGGGAGACCTTTGCAACGGATGCCCAGAATGTCACAATCAGCTCTATCGGCACCCCGATTCAATTCCGCTGCGTGACGGTCGGGGCTGTCAATCCGGACATCGGCACCATCAACCAGATTGTCACCTCGATTCCCGGCTGGGCCGGGGTCTTGAACCAGTACGCCGCATCTGTCGGCCAGGATGCCGAAACCGATACCCATTTGCGGCAGCGCTGGAACCGGTCACTCTTTAGCCGCGGGTCCACGAATATTGATGCCATCGCCGAAGCCCTGGCCGATAACGTGACCGGCGTTACGACATCCAAGGTATATGAGAACCGGACCGATGCGACCGATTCAGACGGCAGACCGCCGCACTCCATCGAGGCCATCGTAGAAGGCGGGGAGAATGACGACATTGCCCAGGTACTCTGGAAAACGAAAGCCGGCGGCATTGATACCTACGGCGCGGAACACGGCACGGCTATTGATGCCAACGGCACCGAACAGACACTGTATTTTAACCGTCCGTCGCCGGTCAAAATCTGGCTGAAGGTCGTCATTAGCGAAAACCCGGACGAAACGCTGGCTCCGGCAGCCGTACAGAATATTGCCACGGCCTTGCTGGCTAAAGGGCAGGAGCAGACCATCGGCGAAGATGTCATCTTACAGCGCTATTTCTCGACGATTTTCAAGTCCGCTTCCGGCGTCGGGTATATCAGTCTGACCGCCACGACCGGCGACACGGCCGGGAGTTATTCTACAAGCAATATATCCATTACGCCGCGGCAGATTGCCGTCTTTGATGCGGCCCGTATCGAGGTGACGAAACAATGACCCATACGGAACGCATGATTTCGCACTTGATAGGGCAGTTCCAGGATAAACCCGTCATTCAGGCCGAATTAGATGCTCTTGGTGCAGAACTGGACGCCTTGCGGAGCGCCTTTGATAATCTAAGAAATAAGCGTTGGATAGATACCGGCGAAGGGGTACAACTCGACGGCATCGGAACCATCGTGAACCGCGACCGAACCATTCAGGATTCCTTACAGCTTGAATTCTTTGGGTTCAGCGGTCAGGATAACAGCCAGACGTTCGGCGTCGGCCGTTTCCGCGGCATCAATGAAAACTGGCTGGCCAGTACCCGGTTGGAAGATGATGACTATCGGAAAATCCTATGGCTCAAGGTCTTCTATGATTCCTCCCAGGCTACCGGTGATGAGTTAATCCATTGCCTGCGTGTCCTGTTCAATGCACAGAATATCATCCTGCACGAGGTCGGCAACGCCAGAATCATCGTCGGCATCGGACGTCGGCTGACAGCGAATGACATACGCCTGGCCTGGACACTGCATCTCATCACCTTGGGCGGCGGCATCGGCTTGCTGGCTGTCGAAATGTTCGACGCGGACTATTTCGGATTCCTTGGGCAGCCGGGTGCTAAGACATTCGGCGTCGGAAGCTGGGCGACAACCATCGATTTATAAGGAGGAGATACCATGGCAACACCTGATTTTACAAAAATCTGGGGTAGCAACGTCGCCACCAGCGACCGCTACACCTTCACAGACAGCGACTATTTACAGGGCTGGGCTTATGTCGGGTCCGTCCCGCCGGCCCGTGAAGCCTTTGATACGCTTTTCCGGGACATCGACACGAAAATGGCGTACCTGAACGACGAATTAAAAAATCAAAGCGACGCAGCCAATGAACACGATGCAAATGCAGCGGCTCATAATGCTATGGCGACTACGGCTGATGACACACTTGTCCCGACGTCTGATACAAACACTATCCGGGACCTGGTAAGCAACCTAGCAAACCGCATTAAAGCTGCTACCGGGGCTGGTGGTTGGAAAGAAGCACCGGCGGCGACCCTTGCAAGCCTGAGTACGATGATTGCAAATCTTGCGACGGGGGCAGACGTAACATGGGACGGGAAAAAGTTTACAAATCATCGTCTCGGCATCACCGGGCTAATGGACCAGAACGGCTACATCTGTTTTGGGCCGAATTGTGGGAACCTAATTATACAGTGGGGATATGAAATTAATGTTAAAACAGGAAATATCACGTATCCCATATCCAGCGAAACAGCGTCTATCGCTTTGGCTACAGCTACATCCTATTCTGGAAATGCAGCATCAGTTACCACATCTGATTGCAACAAGGATGGTTTTTTATTTTTTATGGATTATACGACCAACTTTAGATGGACCGCATTATGCTGGTAGACAGTGGGGATTAATACCAAATAATACCGCTGCCGTTGGAAAGTAAACAGTGGGGATTGACTACATATAACAATAATCCAAATGGTCAAGAAATAACGCCTGCAATTGCATTTAGTACATATTTTGCAGGTAGACAGCGCTGTATCTTTAGAAACATCTGCGTCCGGAGGCCTGGCAGTAAACCACCTCATTTTATAAGATAAGGAGATAATAACATGAAAGATTATTTGATTCAGTTCGGATCCGACGGGCGGCGCAAAACAACGTACGCCAGTGGGGTCCATTACTATGTAGACAAGCAAGGAAAAGTCACGGACGGTAGTATCAAAGTGCAGGATTTAGTAGACAAGGGGTTTATTTTTGTCAATGCAAATGATTATAATAATTTACTCGGGAATAATTCGGAACACAAGGAATACTGCCGTCAGTCGGACGGAACATTTGCCCCATATATCCCGCCCGAACCGACCGAAGCCGAAAAGAAAGCGGCAACAATCAGCTCCATCAAAGCGGAATACAATGCTCAGCTCGACGCCATGATCACAGCCCGCGTCAAAGCGGCTATGCTGGGTGCTGATACCTCGAAAATTGACAGCCAGTATAAAAACACACTTGCCAATATGGCTGCGGAAATCAAGAACGCATAGGAGGGATGAAACATGGAATTTTGTGAATTTTGCGGGAACATCTTAAACGACGATGGGCGCTGCCCTTGGGCGGATTGTCCTCATAATGCTATCTTGGACGTTATGGCCGCCGCCGAAGCCGCTGACAAGCAGACTAACACAACAGAGACAACCAAGCAGAACGGGGGCACGTGATGGAATCGCTGGTACAGATGCCCAGCTTGATGATCTGCAAGAAAGGGTGAAATAAGATGCTGAAAATTATCGGCAGCAACATCTATCATATCCGCGGAGATGCGGACAGCTTTGACGTAAATCTGACGCAGGAAGATGGCTCGGACATCGGACCTTATACTGCCGTTTTTAGCGTCAAGAAAAAAATCACCGATGCCGGGTATGTCTTCCAGGCCCACGTCCAAAACGGCGTCGTGTCGCTAACACCTGACCTGACGGCCGATTTGGAGGCCGGGGACTATGTCTGGGACATCGAGGTCCGGACCCAGGACGGCTGGGTACAGACTGTTGGGCCGGGTATTTTTCGGGTCATCGCAGACGTAACGAGGTGATAAGATGGCAATACTAAAAGCTAAACTGAGCAGCCGAGGCCCGCAAGGCTACAGCGCTTATAACATTGCTGTACAGCATGGTTACACGGGCACGGAAGACGACTGGGTCAATAAATGGATCCGGGGAACGATTGTATCTGTCACGACCGGCTCAGAAAATAACCTGGTCATGACCGACATTAACGGCAATGTTTTCTCTGTCCCTGTACCCAGCCTGAGCGAAGCAGCTGACTCTGCGGCACAGGCCAAACAGTCCGCTACCGATGCAAGCGCATCTGCCAAGGCGGCTTCCGGATCTGCTACGGATGCCAGTGCAAGTGCTACAGCGGCAGCTGAGAGCGCCAGCGCGGCGGCTACGTCTGAGACTAATGCGGCGGCCAGTACCACATCCGCAGCAAGCTCTGCGACGGCGGCAGACATCAGTAAAACGGATGCCCAAACCGCAGCTGCTAATGCGGCTTCTTCTGCCTCTGATGCGGCAACCAGTGCCACAAATGCAAAGACAAGCGAAACCAATGCCAAGGCTAGTGAAATTGCTTCTGCTACAAGTGCTGATAACGCTCATGTTTC
Source organism: Megasphaera intestinihominis (assembly GCF_040096415.1). Classification (NCBI taxonomy): domain Bacteria; kingdom Bacillati; phylum Bacillota; class Negativicutes; order Veillonellales; family Veillonellaceae; genus Megasphaera; species Megasphaera intestinihominis. Next base: position 848 of record NZ_JBBMEU010000027.1, on the reverse strand, counting down.
CGAGGTTAATGCAAAGACTAGTGAGACAAATTCCGCCACGTCAGCCTCTAATGCAAAGACAAGCGAGACCAATGCTAAGGGCTCTGCAACTAACGCTAGTACCAGTGCGACGACAGCTCAAAACTGGGCTGTTGCAACAGATAGTCCGGATGGGGCCGAAGATACAGATAGTGCTACTGGCAAGACGCAATCTGCTAAATCGTGGGCCCTGGCGGCTAAAACGTCGGCGGCATCGGCATCGGCGCATCTTGAAGAAATAAACCGCCCTGTTTACTATCTCGATAGCGACGGATGCTTATGTGAAAAAATATTTGTAGAGGTGACTGAATAATGGCAACAACAACATTAACTGATTCCCAGCGCGTCCCTGTTTTGTCCGAGCAGAAAAAGCAGACAGAGTATATGCAAGTCATGGCCAATTCGCTTGATAAACTTGCACAATCGGCATGGAAAGATAATGGCAGTCTGGATAACTACATCGTAACGTTGTTGGATGGAACAAAAGAAAAGTATGAAGCCGTACAAAAAGCATGGTTTATCCAAAACGGCGCAGAAACAGCAGATAGCACGACGCTGACGTCATTAATGGACCGCTGGTACACTATTACACGTAAACCGTGGAACGGATGGACGCGCTTTTACCATATCGACGTGTCGTCCAATACAACGGGTGAAAAAATGGGTGATTTAAAGGGGATGACTTTAGTACCGTCTACGGATACCGTGGCTGGGCAGGACGATTTCGCAGGCAACCCGCTTTTTGCCGTTACGAAAGTCAACTGGACCATGGCGAACAGCCAGCCAGTCATTACTGCCATCGAGGGCATTTCGCCAGATTTCGAGATTGA
>NZ_JBBMEU010000026.1:0-29984 GCF_040096415.1 Megasphaera intestinihominis | reverse complement strand
ATGGAAATATCCGCTGCCCATTACCTGGTCCTCGATTATGAGAGCAAGTGCGAGCATCTCCACGGTCATAAGTGGACCATTTCCTTGATTTTCTTGAAATCGACGACCATGCCGTTTCGGTCCAGTGTTTCGGCCTGGCAGGTCACAGAGATGATCCAGTTATGACCGTGGAGATGCTCGCACTTGCTCTCATAATCGAGGACCAGGTAATGGGCAGCGGATATTTCCATCCGCTTGGTTACAGTATACAAAAGGCGTTCCTCCCTTGCCGCAAGGCCGGCTATAATCCCAGCTGGTAGATGCGGTTGGCATTGTTAAAGAAGACGTCATCCCAATACGTTTCAGGGATGAAATCTTTGACAAAGGTAATATAATCGGCAAAATTAGCCAGGGGCCAGTCGGTCCCGAACATGACCCGGTCATAAGAGCCGAGGTAGTTGAGCCAGTCCCGGAGCATGGAAATATAGCCCCGCTTATCCCGCAGGAAGGTGACCATGTCGGGTATCTTCCCTTCCAGGAGGCCTGACAAGTCGACGGCGACGTTGTGGTTCTTTTCCAGGACGGCAATGGCATCCTGCAGGAAGGGATTGCCGATGTGGCACATGACGAACTGGACATCGGGATATTTGACGGCCGCTTCATCGAGGGTCATGGGATGACTGTACTTCAAGAGGGCGTTGGCCGTAGCCGTCAGGCCCGTGTGGATGGCGACGGGCTTGTTATACTTCCGGGCCAGCTCGTAAATGGGGTCATAGAGCTCATCGTAGACGTAGACGTGGTTATAGCCCGGATAGAGCTTGATGCCGCAGCACTGCTTGCGCTTGAGGTTCTCTTCGACCTGGGCCGTCATGAGGTCCATATCGTCGTAAAAGACGTTGCTGTCCAGGCCGATGCAGTAGCTCATGTAATCGGGGTAGTGATGGCCTGCCGGGTCCAGGGTCTTGTTGCCCATGACGACGCCGTGGACGATGTTGTTGTCCTGAAAGGCCTTGTGCAGGCATTCTTCCGTATTAGTATAGCCCGCAGCCAGGGCAATCTGGTTGAAGCCGACGTAATCACAAAAATGGAAGTGGCTGTCAATGACCCGTAGTTCTTTAGCTCTCATAGGCGGTTACTCCTGGATAGCCGTTTCCAAGGCAATGCGGATCATATCGTCGAAGGACGTCTGCCGTTCTTCCGGCGTGCAGGCTTCGCCCGTCAGCAAGTGGTCGCTGACCGTGAACAATCCCAGGGCCTGAGCGCCGTATTTGGCAGCCAGCGTATAGAGGCCGGCCGTTTCCATTTCGACGGCCATGATGCCGTACTGGGTCAGTTTATCATTGTCGATTTCGTCATCGTAGAAGCGGTCGACAGAGACGATGTTGCCGACCCGCGCCGGGATGCCCTGTTTGACCGACTGTTCGTAGGCCTGGCGCAGGAGCGTGAAATCAGCCAGTGGCGCGTAGTTGATGGAGCCGCCGAAGATGTTGCGGATGATCGACGAGTCCGTCGTGGCCCCCTGGGCGATGATGACGTCGCGGAGCTTGATATCTTTGCGCATGGCCCCGCAGGTGCCGACGCGGATGAGCTTCTTCACGCCGTAATCGCGCATGAGTTCCGTCGCATAAATGGAAATGGACGGGATGCCCATGCCCGTGCCCTGGACGGACAGGCGGACGCCTTTATAGGTCCCCGTATAGCCGAGGATGTTGCGGATATCCGTGTAGCAGACGGCATCGTCCAAAAAAGTTTCAGCAATATATTTAGCCCGCAGGGGATCGCCGGGAAGCAAGATGCGGTCGGCGATTTCACCGTCACGAGCAGCAATATGAAGACTCATGATAAATTCCTCCTTAAAAATAGCATATCTGTATTATACCACATGGTTTGAAAATGGCTATCTCTATGCTACAATGTATAGTAGGTATCAAAAGGAGCGGTCGTCATGAATGAAAATCCCTTATCTCACATTTTGGAATATAATCTGGACCTGGGCAAGACCAAGCCCGACACGGTCCATCGCGATGAAAAGTATTGTCCCTTCTGCGACGTAGCCCACTTGAAGAACGTCATGGAAAAACGGGGCCCTATGATCTGGCTGGAAAACGCCTACCCCGTCCTCAAGGATTCGTGGCAGACGCTGATCATCGAAAGCGATGACTGCGATGGCGAATTTTCATCGTATACACCGGAATACGCCTTGAAGCTCATCGAATTCGGCCTGGAAAAATGGCAGCAAGTCAAGGACATGGGAAAATTCCGGTCCGTCGTCTTCTACCGCAACCACGGCTACATGGCCGGCGGCACCATCCACCACCCCCATTCGCAGATCGTCGGCTTCAAGGACTACGACTATCACCAGGACATCAAACCTTTCCACTTCGTCGGGCCTTCCATCATTGAAGAAGACGGCCTGACGGTCAACTTGTCCCAGCGCCCGATCATCGGCTTTTATGAAGTGAACCTCATCCTCAAAGACCGGGGAAAGCTGGGGAAATTCGTCCGCTATATGCAGCTGACGGCAGATTATTTCATGCACTCCTTTGTCAGCTTCAACGACAGTTATAATATCTTTTTCTATGACTTCCCGGCTGACGATGCCTTGTATGTCAAAATTATCCCGCGCTTTCTGACCAACCCCCTCTACGTCGGCTATATGATTCCCCAAATCGCCAACGGAGGCCATTCAGCGCGCTTCATTCATGCCTTGCAGCAGCGCTTGCATGAAGTATAAGAAAGGACGGTTATTACAACTCTATGCGTTTATTTGCAATCGGTGATCTACATTTATCAGGCAATCCCCCCAAAAAGCCCATGGAAGTCTTCGGCAGCCGCTGGAAGAACCATTGGCAGCGCATCGCCGCCGACTGGAAGAGCCGCGTCAGTGACGACGACGTCGTCCTCATCGCCGGCGACACGTCTTGGGCCATGCACCTCAAGGAGGCCCAGGAAGACCTGGACCAGATACGGGCCCTGCCGGGTAAAAAAATCATAATCCGCGGCAACCACGATTACTGGTGGGAAAGTGCCGGCAAACTGAACCGGATGGACGCCGAGAATAATATGCAGTACCTCTACGGCTCGACAGCCGTCCTGGGCGACAAGGACATCGCCATCTGCGGCACCCACGGCTGGGTCTGCCCGGGCGACATCCACTACCAGGAAGACCGCGACGCCAAGCCCTATCGGCGGGAACTTTTGCGCGTCGAACGGACCTTGCAGGAAGCCGAGGCCCTGCAGTGCAAGCACACCATCCTCCTGCTCCACTACCCGCCGGTCTGCGATCTGACCAAGCCCAGCGGCTTTACAGACCTTTTGGAAAAATATCACGTCCCGCTCTGCGTTTTCGGCCATCTCCACGGCATGCAGCCTGGGACCATGTTCCCGCGCCGCTACAACGGGACGCTGCTCCAGCTCGTCTCGGCGGACTACCGGGACTGCAAGCTCTTAGAAATCAAATTCGACGGACAGGAGGCCTTGCGATGAGTCAAATAGCCAAAAAACACCTCTTAGCCGGCATCGTCTTCGGCGACGCCGAAACGGGTGAATACATCTACCTCCCTGGCGGCGAAGTCGGGACCGACCAGCCGCTCTGCGTCTTTGAACACGACGGTCAAAAAGAAGACGTCGACCTGGACCGGGCCGGCTACCTCGTCGACCACCTGACCCTGAAAAAATGCAGCCACCCCACCTTAGGCAAGCGGTCGTTCTGATGGGAAGAACCCCTCCACCGCTTTGCGGTCCCCCTCCCCTTCGCAGGTGAGGCTTTCGGCTCCCCTGCGAAGGGGAGCTGGCGCCGCAGGCGTCTGAGGGGTTCTCTTCCAAAAAAGGCTAGTGGTTAGCCGATGGTTTTAAATTTAAAGCCATCTTCTACAAACTATAAAGCAAATGGGACCTCGCATGATGGCAAAAACCTTCGTGCGAGGTCCCATTTTTTATCCCTTACAACGACCTACGATGAACGACGAGCTATCTCTTCTTTATGGTGAACCAGAAGGTGACGCCGTCTTTTTCGTTGCGGACGCCGTAGGTTTCCCCGTGGAGTTTCACCAGGGCCGCGACGGTCCCCAGACCCAGGCCGTGGCCGCCGAAAACGCGTTTCGGGCTGCGGGCCCGGGATGAATCGATCTTATAGAACGGTTCCCAAATGCGCTGCTGGTACTCTTCGCCGATATGGCTGCCTTCATTGTAGACACAGATGCGGTAGCGCTTCCCCAGGTCATCGGCAAAGACGTGGATATGCCTGCCGACGGGCGTATAGTCGATGGCATTGCTCAGGAAATTGGTCAGAATCGTATCGATCCGTTCCGGGTCGCCATAGACGTTCATTTCAGCTGGCAGTTCCCACTTGGCCAGGATATGCTTATCAGCCAGAGCCTTGGCAAAGCGGGCCTTGCTTTCTTCGGCCAGGGCCGTGAAATCAAAGACCGTCTGTTCCAGTTTGAAAGAGTCCGTTTCCAGACGCGACAAGTTGAGCAGGTCCTTGACGAGTTTATCCATCTTCTGGGTTTCACTGCGGATGACGGCACAGTAGCGCTGCTGCGTTTCCTTGTCGATATCCAGCGTGTCCAGCCCTTCGGCATAGCCCTGGATGATGGCCAGAGGCGTCTTCAGCTCATGGGAGACAGCCGACAGGAAGGACTTGCGCATGTGTTCCACTTCCTTGGCCTTGTCGAGCTGCTTCTGCAATTCCGTATTGGACTGCTGCAGAGCCGTCAGGGCGACGTTGAGCTGGTTGGCCAGCGTATTGATACTGTCGCCGAGCTCCCCGATTTCATCATTGAAATTCCCCTTCCAGCGCTTGGAAAAATCGAGGTGAGCCATGGCGACGGCCAGGTTCTTCAATTCTAGCAGGGGCTGGGTCATGCGCTGGGTCAAGAGAATCGTACCGATAATAGCCAGGACCAGCCAGATGAGGCCGCAGACGATGATGAACCGCTGGACGATGTAGATATTCTCCCGCAAGGGTGCGACGGACTGGCTGATAATGACGTAAGCTCCGTCTTGGACGCGGTCGATGAGATTGAAATGCTCGAAATCAGGCGTATCCTTATAGAGCTGGACCTTGCCTAGCACTTCTTCTTCAGGCATCTTGCCATCGAGCAAATCCCGTAGTTCGGCGATATGCAGGGGCAGGCGGAAGACCGGCTTGTCAGCAGCCGCTTCATTTTCTTTCCCTTGGACGATGACTTCTTCATCTTGTATATCTTTTTCCATAGGCAGATGGACCCGCCGGCCTGGCCGGGACGAATAGACCAATTTCCCCTGATCGACGATGAGCACATCCAAGGCATACTGCTGGCTCAGGTCGTCCAGCGAACTTTCATCTGAACCGCCCTCTTTCCGGTAGATATTGCTGATTTTCTGACTCGCTTCGACCATAGCTTCTTTCTTCATGGAATAATAGTAGCGTTCAAAGCCGAAGCCGACGGCAACCATGAGAGTGATAATGAAGAAAATCGTAAAAAAGCCGACATAGAGGCCGGCCTTAAATTTTAACGACCAGCGCCCTTTCCTCATTTGCCATCATAGCGGTAACCGTAGCCGCGGACTGTGCGGATATAGCGGCCTTTATCGCCGAGCTTGATGCGCAGGCGGTTGATGTGCGTGTCGACGGTGCGCAGATCGCCGTAGTAATCGTAGTTCCATACCTGGTTGAGGATCTGGCGGCGGCTCAGGGCCTTGCCGGTATTGCTCATGAGGTAGTTGAGGAGCTTGTATTCCGTCGGGCTCAGGTCGACGTTCTTGCCGTCGAGGACGACCTGACGGGCATCGCGGTCGATAGCGACACCCTCATCGGTTTCATGCGTTTCCTGTTCATTCTGGGAACGGCGCAGGAGGGCCTTGATCTTGGCGACTAAAATCTTCGGACTGAAGGGCTTGGTGATATATTCATCGGCACTGAGGTCATAGGCGAAGAGCTGGTCGATTTCTTCCCCTTTCGCCGTCAGCATCATGATGGGGACCGTCGATTCGCGGCGGATTTCGCGGCAGACCGTCCAGCCATCATAACCAGGCATCATGACGTCCAGAAGGATGAGGTCCGGATGTTCCTTATCATAGATTTCCAGCGCTTCTTTGCCGTCTGACGCTTCCAGGATTTCATAGCCTTCGGGTCTCAAGAAGTCGATGACCAATTGACGCATGAGCTGTTCATCATCTGCAATGAGTATTTTTTCCATAGTTACTGTCCTTCTTTCTGATAGAGTCTGTATCCGGCAACCGGTCCAGCCAGTCGCCAATGGGCCGACCGCAAAGGATGAGGTCCGGCGCCAAGTCCCGCAAAGGGACCAGGACGAAAGCCCGCTGTGTGAGATAAGGGTGAGGCAAGATCAGCGTTTCCGTCTCACACGCCTCGTCCGGGCTGTAGACGAGGTCGATATCGATAGTCCGGGCGCCCCATTTTTCGCGGCGCACACGGCCCAAACGCCGTTCAATGGCCAGACAGGCATCGAGCAGCTCCTGTCCGGACCCTTCCGTTTCGACAGCCACGGCCCCATTGATGAAGGCTGGCTGGTCGGTCTTGCCCCAGGGCGGTGTTTCATAAAAAGGCGAAACAGCCGTGACCGTCACGCCCGGCGTATCGGCCAGGAGGCGGACGGCCTGGCGAAGCGTCGCCAGGCGGTCACCCAGATTGGCGCCGATGCTGAGATAGAACTTAGCCATGGCGCCGCCTTTCCAGGACGACGGCAGCGTCTTCAAAGGGCCCGCCGATGGGCGCCTGCGGCTTGTGGACGGTCACGGTCAGGGCCTGGACCAGCGGGAACTGGGCCAGGATGCGGTCGGCAATGACCTGGCCCACCCGTTCGATGAGGTCATACGACGGCCCTTCGACGACGGCCTTGACGACGCCATAGACGGCGCTGTAGTCGACGGTCTGCGTCAAGTCGTCGGTCTGGCCGGCCCGTTCCAGGTCCGTTTCCAGTACCAGGTCGATGTGAAAGGGCTGGCCATGGCGTTTTTCTTCAGGCAGACAGCCATGATAGCCATAGAAATGAAGTCCCGTCAGGACGATTTTATCCATCTTTTTCCTCCTCCATGAGCAGTTTCCAGGCCTGGTCATAGGCGGCGGTCCCTTCTTTCAGGCAGCCTGACGACGCCGTCGTCACGATATTCGAGTCGATGGCCAGGCGGTCGCGCATGGTCAGGCACAGATGGGTCGCCTGGACGACGATCAGCACGCCTTCCGGGTCGAGGCCGCGGCGGATGGACTGACACAGTTCGTCAGTCATCCGTTCCTGGAGCTGAGGCCGCCGAGCCAGGATATCGACGGCGCGGACGAAATGGCCGAAGCCGGCAATGGTCCCCTTTTTCGGGTAATACGCCACATGGACGGAGCCGAAAAAGGGCAGCAGGTGGTGTTCGCACATGGAGTGGAAGCGGATGTTGCGGACGACGACCAGGCCATCGGTCTGAGTCGCAATGGGATCCTGCCACTCGTCATCGGGATTTTCCTTGAGGCCTGAGAAAAAATCAGCAAAAGCCTGGGCCACGCGGTGCGGCGTCTTTTCCATCCCCAGGGCCTGAAGGTCCAGTCCCAGGGCCTCTAAAAACTGCCGCATCGCAGCCACGGCTCTTTCATTTTCTTCCAACGTAACTAGCTCCTCCTTTATTTATAAAATGAAGTAATACGCAGCGATAAAGATAAGGCCGCCGACGATGATGAAAAAGGGACTGGCATACTGCTGCCAGATACTCTGTACGTGATCGAGATAGATTTCCTGGGGATCCGCCGGGTTATAGCGCAAATCCAGTTCGTCACCGGCCGTATAGTCCCATTCGGCATCGCCAAAGGCGTAACGGGCCTGATAGGTCTGGCCGTCTTTCGTCTGGAAACGGACGACGGGATAATACAAGGTCCCGCTCTTCATCTTCTTTTCTTCAAACCCGAGGAGCGTCCCTACAGCGGCGACCTTGCAGCGCCGCGTCATGCCGCGGAATTTCCAGCCGTGATAGGTCCCGACGGCGATGAACAGCACGCCGAGGATGGCCGGGAGATAATAAAAGATCTGCAGTAACATAATACCTTCCTTTCTATTCAGGACGAGAAGCGGCGAAGCGGCTCACTTCCCTGCCGATGACAGCCCCGATGACGCCCGTCACGACCTGAGGCCAGCTCATGGCAAACAAGAGCATATGCCGCACAGCCGGCGGAAAGGCGATGCAGGCAAAGAGCAGGTAAAAAGAGCCGTAAAGGATGGCCGCCTTGCCCAGGGCGCCGCCGCAGAAAGCCGGCAGGCCGTACCGCTGCCAGCGCCAGGCCGCCCAGACGTAGAAACTGTTGCCCAAGGCTACGGGAAAGACAAAGGGAAAAAAGGGCAGCATCCCTTCGAGCCAGGCAAAGACGGGCGTACAGGCGGCGACGACCAGGCCGGCCCGGCGGCCGACGGTGAGGACGGCCACGATGAGGCAGGCATTGACCAGGGAGCCGACGACGAACATACTGACCTGCGGCGGTATGGGGATGACCAGGCGCAGGCCCTGCAGGATCAAGGTCACGGCCAGGATGAGCCCGGTACGGGTCACATTTTTTATATCTTCTGTCATAAAACCTCCCCTGTCCAAGCTGGAAAAATTTGTTATAATAGGATATGTCATTATCCCAATTATCTTTATTGTATCTTTCGAGGTGTCAGATGTCAAAACGATTCATTCATTCCATCAATTATATGCGCGGTCTCTGCATGCTCGGCGTCATCGCCATCCACGTCGGATCCGTCGCTATCGTCAACCCGTCGCCTAATCTGGGACTGGTGGCCATCCTGGAAATCCTGTCCCGCTTTTCCGTACCGGCCTTTTTCTTCCTGTCGGCCTTCGGCATGTTCTACAGCCAGCCCCTGGACCAGCCCTTCGTCTACAAAGACTACCTGCGGCGCCGCCTGCGGACGGTCTTCGTCCCCTACCTGGCCTGGTCCCTGTTCTACATGGTCTACGTATCGGTCATCAGCCACAACTTCAGTGTCTTCCAGCCTTACGCCTTTTTCCGCACCTTATGGTACGGCCTGGCCATGTATCACATTTACTTCCTGGTCATCCTCTTGTGGTTCTACTTCCTCATGCCGTTGTGGCGGCCGCTCCTGCGCTTCATGGACAAGGCGCCGTGGCTCTCTTTTACTATCCTCTTTTTCGCCAACATGGTCTTCAACTTCTATTCCAGCTACATCTGGACGGTCCATTCCGACAATCCCCTCATCCAGGACGCCTTCAACTTCCGCCTGAACTACGTCGTCCTGCACTACCTGTTCATCTTCATGTTCGGTGCCTTTACGGCAGAACACTTCACAGCCGTGACGGACTGGCTGAAACGCCACGGCACGCTGGTCAACGTCTTCCAGGCAGCGACGACAGCGGGTATGCTGGCCGCCTACTACGGCGTCATGCACTACCTGGGCTACGACCCCTTGTCGGCAGTCTTCACTATCCATCAGCTCAGCCCTATCGGCATGGCCTATACCCTGTCGACGATGCTCTTCCTCCTCTACTGGTGGGAATGCCGGCCTGTCCCGCAATGGGTCCACAAGGTCTTCTCCCTCCTGGGTGACTACTCGTATCCCATCTACCTGGTCCATCCCGTCTTTCTCAGTGCCTGCACGGGCCTGGCCGCCCACTGGCACATCTACCTGCGGGCCGTCCACATCATCGCCATCTACGTCATCGTCACAGCCTGTGCCGCAGCCTATTCCTGGGTCGTCGTCGAACACAGACTGCCGAAATGGCTCAGCATCTGCGTCAAGGGGAAATGACATCGTATAAAAAAGGCTTGTCGCACGACGACAAGCCTTTTTTAGTTGTTAGTGGCTAGCAGTTAGTTGTTAGCGGATGGCTTTAAATTTAAAGGTTTTCTCTGAAAACTGCCAACTCCCACACTATTTTTTCTCATCCTTTTCCTTTACTTTGACCAATACATCATTGGCCATGCGGGCTCTGGCCTTGATGACGGCGTTGCCGTCTTTGATGGATTCCGGATAGAAGCTGCTCTTATACTTATGCTTCTTCGTCTTGGTAATCATCTTTTTCAGCTGGATCGTCTGGTCATCGATGTTATACACATAGGTGCAGTAGTCAGTCGTTTCGCCGGATTGTTCCACCGTCTCAAAGGACAGGATCTGGCGGCCCATATCGTAATAGAGCTTGGCCGAGTTCATGTCGATGGACGTATACTGGTTATATTGCCACATATTATCCGCTGCGAAGACCGATGCCGACAAGGCCAGGGAGAATCCCAGGGCCAAAAGCATTTTTTTCAATTTCACAGGTAACACCCCTTACTTCTGTTGTTTTTAGACTTATTATATCATGAAACAGCCGTAAAAGGTAATAGATTTAGCGATTATCTACCTTTTCAGGATATAAATCGTGCTGGGACAGGCGCTGCCAGGCCACGTCAGCCCAGGGCGTGCCGGGCCGGCCGTAGTTGCAGTACGGATCGATGCTGATGCCGCCGCGGGGCAGGAATTTCCCCCATACTTCGATATATTTCGGGTCCATGGCCTGGATGAGGTCGTCCATGATGATGTTGACGCAGTCTTCATGGAAATCACCGTGATTGCGGAAGCTGAACAGATAGAGTTTCAGCGATTTACTTTCTACCATGCGCTCACCAGGGACGTAGGAAATGTAAATCGTCGCATAGTCCGGCTGGCCCGTCATGGGGCAGAGACTGGTGAATTCGGGACAGTTAAACTTGACGAAATAATCCCGGTCTGGATGCTTGTTGACAAATGTTTCCAACAGGGACGGGTCGTAGTCCTGGGCGTACGTCGTGTGTTGATTGCCCAGCTGGGTCACGCCCTGCAGTTCTTCTTTACTTCGGCTCATATCAAAACTCCTTCTTCAAGACATAACGATGGCTCAGGGCCTGGATGAGCAGGACCCCGCAGATGGCCGGCGGCAGCTGACCGACAGCCAGGCTGCTGACCAGGACGGCGTAGGGCAAATCGAGCAGGTACGACAGCCAGGCGCTGACGCAGAGGGCCGGCACCCACCAGATGGGCAGGGCAGCCAGCCATGGACTATACTGACGCTGACGGATCTGGACGATGAGCCATGTCGTGGCCATGCCGACGAAGCAGCCGCCGATCATGTCGATAAAGCCCAGGCCGCCGAAGAGGAAATTGGCAATGAAGTTCGCAAGCCCCAAGGGGACCACCAGGAAGGGATATACAAAGGCCAATGCATAGAGCGACGTGGCGATGCGGATCTGATAGGGGCCAAAGGAAATCCCCTGAGTGACGTACAAGATGACGATGTACAGGGCCATGACCATGGCAGCGACGGTCATGCGTTTCGTATTCGCGAGAAAATTATACATAGGCGTAACCTCCTTCCAAAGAAAAGAAAAAAAGACGGGGTTGCCGAAACAATCCCGTCTGCATTGCAAGATACCATTGTAATGCTTCCTAGTTTTGTTTACCGACAGGATGGATTGCGAACTGTCGTATGCTCTTTTGAGGCCTACCAGATGACGTGGCCTAAGACGTGGTCGATGGGGACCGGGCCGATGAAGCGGCTGTCACTGCTGTGGTTGCGGTTATCACCCATGCAGAAGACATAGCCTTCGGGGATCTTGATTTCCCCTTTGCGGCTGTATTCCATCGGTTCATTGATGTACGGTTCATCTAAAGGCTGGCCGTTGCGCCATACCTTGCCATCATGGAACGCCAGCGTGTCGCCAGGACGGCCGATGACCCGCTTGACCCAGATGTTCTTGGTCTGCAGATCATGATTAAAGAAAGCCATGTAATTGTTCATCGGTTCTGCGACGTCATCTTTCCACGTGCGCGGATACTGGACGCGGCTGTCGATGATGACAATATCTCCATAGTTCGGGACTTCCCCCAGGACGTGATTCCATTTGGATACGATGAGGTATTCCCCGTTGTGCAGGGTCGGCATCATCGATTCACCGGAAACGCGTGTCGGCTGGAAGAAGAAGATATGGATGACCATGGCAATGGCCAACGCGATGATGATGGAATAAATCCATTCGTAAACTTCATGTAGAAACGTATTCACGCTGAAACCTCCTCACTTGCGTACTCGTATATTGTAGCAAACCAGGGGTATAAAAGCAAGGGTCAGAGCAGGTCGCTTTCCCCTATGATTTCAAGGCCTTCTGCGCGTAATAACGCCGCCGTCACGCCGTCGCCAGCCGTCAGGGTCCGTGAAAAAGTACCATCGTAAATCTGTCCATGTCCACAAGACGGACTTTTCTCTTTCAAGATGGCCTTCGTGCAATGGAACAGGCGGGCCAAGTACAGGGCCGCTTCGGCACCACGCCGGTATTGCGCCGTCACATCGGTACCGTCTGCCGTGACGACCCGTTCTCCCTGCCGTTCTGCCGGCGGACGCGGTGTCGCCAGGCCGCCGGCCTGTTCCGGACAGACGGGAATCAAATGGATATCATCCCGCCCGAGCAAATCCTGCACCTGCGGATAAACCTTCGTCTGACCATCATAGCGGCAGTACTGGCCGAGCAGGCAGGCACTGATTAGAACGTTCATAAAATCCTCCCTCTCAAATGATTGAAAAACAAGCTATACCATATTATAATACAGGTTGCAACACGAATTTCAACCTATCCATCTATCGTCAAAGGAGTGTTCACACCATGGAACAAAAGAAGACGCGCAACACAGCTGACTTTCTCGTCGAATGTCTGGAAGAAGAAGGCGTCCATTATATTTTTGGTATTCCCGGCGAAGAAAACCTCGCCGTCATGGATGCCCTGGAACATTCAAAGATTGAATTCATTACAGTCCGCCATGAACAGGGCGCAGCCTTCATGGCCGATGTCTATGGCCGTCTGACCGGCAAAGCCGGTGTCTGCATGGCCACCCTCGGCCCGGGGGCTACCAACCTGATCACCGGCGTCGCCGATGCCGACTGCGACGGGGCCCCGCTGGTCGCCATTTCCGGCCAGGTCGGCACCGATAAAATGCACATCACGGCCCATCAGTACCTCGACCTGCGGGCCATGTTCGAACCGATCACCCGCCGGGCCTACACCGTCGTCCGTCCGGACACGATGGCTGAAATCACCCGCCTGGCCTTCAAATATGCCGAACGGGAAAAACCGGGCGCTACCTTCATCGACCTGCCGGTCAACATCAGCAAGATGCCCGTCGCCGACGATGAAAAACCGTTGCAGCATAAGAGCATCCTGCCGGAAACAGCCCTGGAATCGCAAATCGAAGCAGCGGCTTCCATGATTTCCTATGCCAAGAACCCGGTCATCCTGGCCGGCAGCGGCGTCATCCGCAGCAAAGCGGCCAAACAGCTCACGGCCTTTGCGGAAAAACTGAAGCTCCCTGTCATCAACACGATGATGGCCAAAGGTGCCATTCCCTTTGACAACAAATATTCCATGTGGACCGTCGGCATCCCTATGGACGACTACCAGACGAAAATGCTGGAAAAGGCCAGCCTGGTCATCGCCGTCGGCTATGACATCATCGAATACGCTCCGGCCAAATGGCATCTGACCAATGCCGACATCATCCACATCGACACCATGCCGGCCGATATCAACAAGAACTATCAGCCCGAAGTCGAAGTCGTCGGCAACATCCCCAACTCGCTGGAACGCATCATGGCCAAAGCCGCCCGCCTGGCTGAACCGAAACAGTTCCTGGATATCCGTCAGAAGATGGTCGACGAACACGAAAGCTACGCCCACGATATGGCCTTCCCGGTCAAGCCGCAGAAAGCCCTCATCGATTGCCGCCGCGTCATGGGCAAAGACGACATCGTCATTTCCGACGTCGGTGCCAATAAAGTCTGGATCGCCCGCCATTACAACTGCTACGAACCGAATACGTGCCTCATCTCCAACGGCTTCGCCACCATGGGCATCGCCGTTCCCGGCGCCATCTCGGCCAAGCTCGTCCATCCGGACAAGAAAGTCCTGGCCATCACCGGCGACGCCGGTTTCCTGATGAACGTCCAGGAATTTGAAACGGCCTACCGCCTGGGCACGAACTTCGTCATCCTCATCTTCAGCGACTGCAGCTATGGCCTGATCAAATGGAAACAGGACATGCAGTACGGCCATCACCAGTACGTCGACTTCACCAACCCGGACTTCGTGAAACTGGCCGAAAGCTTCCACGCCATCGGCTACCGCATCACCAAGACCGAAGACCTCCTGCCGACCCTGAAAAAAGCCTTCCAGCAGAACAAACCAGTCATCATCGACTGCCCCATCGACTACGATGAAAACATGAAACTCACAGAACATCTGGAAGAACTGATGAAAACGTTATAAGAAAAAGGCGCTGTCCCATAAAGACAGCGCCTTTTTAGTGGCTAGTGGCCCGTAGGGGCCGTCCTATCAAGGCGGCCCGCAAGCTAGTGGCTAGGGGTTAGTAGTTAGTGGCTAGGGGCTCGCACGTGGCGAGCCCGCCCAGAGTTCGGCGACAATGTTCCCGGCCTTCGCAGGGATCCGGCCCGCCTGGATATCGGGCGCCAAACTACAAACTCCGTACTATAAACTATTTCTTAGGCATCTTTTCTGCGTTTTTCAACATATCCGTGACGGCGCTGATGATGTCGTCATCGCCTTCTTTGGCGATGTTGCCCAGGATGGCGGCGACTTCCATCGTATCGCCGTGCTGCCAGGCCAGGCAGTGGATGGTTTCCGTGAAGGGATTGCCGTTGATGACCAGGGATTTGGCGATGGTCCATTCATAAAAGAGATGGCCATTGGTCTTTTTCGCCGTCACCGGCGAGACGACGTGGAAGCCCTCTGGAAGGCGTCCCGGCATATTCTGGTTCAGCCGGTTCATGAGGATGCGCATATCCGGCCGGCTGCCGATATCGCGGAGATAAGAGTTTTCCCGGTTCTCCCCATAGACGGCCGCCTTGACGTCCCAGATGGTCGCCGTATAATGCAGTAGATAGGCATACTGGAAATCGGCATCGTCCTTCTTGACGACCTGATACGTTTCCGGCTGGATAGGAAAGATTCGTTCAAACAGGGCGATGACATCGTTGCCTTCATCAGCAGCCGTCAGCATGGGCTGCCGCCCTGACTGCATGTAGATATCATCGGGGACCGTGATGACGCCCCAGTTGGGGAACTTCGACAGCGTCCCTTTATCCTTGGCCAGGGCAGCCGTCCCCATCGCCAAGACGGCGGCTGCCACCAGCACGATTGCTTTAATTTTCATGGTTTCACTCCTCGTTTTTCTTACACAATGACACGTCCATTGTATCTCATGACGCTTTGTCTGTCAAAAAAGAGGAAAGTATGATATGATATAGTTATGTAAATCGCCTCAATCTATACGGTTCAGGCATATTCCCATTTATTTAGGAGGTTATACCACTATGGAATTCAACATCAAAGCCAACTCGACAGCAGAAGTTTCTGAAAAATGCACGGAAAACAATACGGCCATCAAATTGGGCAGCGGCAAATCCCCGGTCTACGCAACGCCGGCCCTGGTAGCTCTCATGGAAAACGCAGCCATCAACGCCTGCGACCCTCAGCTCCCGGAAGGCTATAACACCGTCGGCATCGCCATGAACGTCAAACACGTCGCCGCTACGCCTATCGGCCTGACCGTCACGGCCAAAGCCACCCTGATCGAACAGGACCGCAAAAAACTGACCTTCAAAATCGAAGCCCACGACGAAGCCGGCCTCGTAGGCGAAGCCACCCACGACCGCTTCATCATCGAATCGGCACCGTTCCTCGCCAAAGCCGAAGCCAAAAAAGCTGCAGCAAAGTAGTGGCTAGTAGGGGCCGTCCTGTCAAGGCGGCCTGCAAGCTCGTGGCTCGTAAAAAAAGGCGCTGTCGCATGAAGACAGCGCCTTTTTTGAGTTTTAAGTTTGTAGTTTTTAGTTTGCAGCAAATGGTAAAAAATTTAAAACCATCTTCTACAAACTACAAACTCCATACTACAAACTATAAAGTAAAAGGGGCCTCGCATGATGGCAAAAACCTTCATGCGACAGCCACTTTTTTTTACGGCTTGCGGCCTGCGAACTGCGGCCTGCGGAACGCCCTTTGGGCGTCCCCTACGAGCCACTATTTTACAATAACAGCCAGTACGTCGCCGGTCTTTACGTTATCGCCGGGGTTGACGCGGATTTCGTGGAGCGTTCCGTCTGCCGTCGCCGTGATGTCGTTCTGCATCTTCATGGCTTCCAGGACGAGGATGATGTCGCCTCGTTTGACGGCTTTGCCAGCTTCAGCTTTGAGGGCCGAAATCTTGCCCGGCATGGGGGCCTTGACGGTGATGGCACCTTCCGGGATCGGGCCGCCTACGGCGGGAGCCGGCGTGGCAGCCGGAGCCGGAGCCGCTGCCGGTGTCGGTGCGGGAGCTGCCGGAGCCGGTGCGGCTGCAACCTGCGGAGCTGGAGCCGCTGCCGGAGCGCCTCCCATTTCTTCGACTTCTACTTCATATGCTTTTCCATTGACGGTAACCTTGAATTTTTTCATATATATAATCCTCCTGGATTTAAATATTCACTTCATTAACGACTCATACCACCCAGGCGGGCTGCCATAGCCCAGCTTTCCCGATGGCGTTTATAACCGCGTTTCTGCGGACGGATAGAACGGATTGCCGACGGCGGATAGCCATAGGCGGCAACAGCGGCCATGATGACAGCGACGACTTCATCGTCTAGGCCATCTTGAGAACCTTGGGGGGCCGTTTCTTTTACGACAGCCATCGGCCGGGCTGCGACGACGGCGGGCTGGCGCTGGCCGACAGGGACGACGGGGTTCGTCAATTCCGATTTTTCCGCTTCTTCCGGTTCCGACGGGACCGTTTTTTCAACCTTGACAGGGTCCTTCAAATTTTGGACGGCTTCGGCCAGTTCCTTGACGCTCTGCTGGAAGTCGGCAACGTCCTTCATCTTGTCTTCCAGAGCGCGGAAGCGGGTATTATAGTACCGGCTCAGGACCAATGTCATGGCGACCAGCAGGACGATGACGGCAAATTGAATTTCTATCATACAGCAGCCTCCTTATAACGGCATGTTGCCGTGTTTCTTCGACGGCCGTTCTTCCCGCTTGCTGTAAAGCATAGCCAGGGCGCTGATGATGCGCGGACGCGTTTCCTTCGGTTCGATGACGCAATCGATCTGGCCGTGTTCGGCTGCTTTATAGGGCGTCGAAAATTCATTGATATATTCCTGTTTCTTCTTTTCTTTTTCCGGGTCGTGCTTAAAGATGATATTGGCTGCACCATCGGGGCCCATGACGGCGATTTCTGCCGACGGCCAGGCCATGACCATGTCGGCGCCGAGCTGGCGGCAGCACATGGCGATGTAGGCACCGCCGTAGGCCTTGCGGGTGACGACGGTAATCTTGGGGACCGTCGCTTCACAGTAAGCATAGAGCATCTTGGCACCGTGGCGGATGATGCCGCCGTATTCCTGAGTCGTCCCAGGCAGGAAGCCCGGTACATCGACGAAGGTGACGACAGGGATATTGAAGCTGTCGCAGAAGCGGATGAAACGAGCCGCCTTGTCCGATGCGTTGATATCCAGGCAGCCGGCGAGGAACTTCGGCTGGTTGGCGATGATACCGACGGTCTGGCCGTCAAAGCGGGCGAAGCAGGTGATGATATTGAGGGCATAGTTTTCCAGGACCTGGAAGACATTGCCGTCGTCGACGCAGGATTTGATGACGTCGAGCATATCGTAAGGCATGCTGCTGTCGTCGGGGATGACCGAATTGAGGCTTTCGTCTTCGCGATTCGGGTCATCGTCCGATTCGACGACCGGCGCTTCTTCCATATTGTTGCTGGGCAGGAAGTCGAGGAGGGCCTTGATCTTTTCGATGCAGTCGTCTTCATTTTCACAGGCAAAGTGAGCCACGCCGGAAATAGAGCTGTGCGTCATGGCGCCGCCCAATTCTTCGGCCGTCACTTCTTCGGCCGTGACCGACTTGATGACGGCCGGGCCCGTGAGGAACATATCCGACGTATTCTTGACCATGAAGACGAAGTCCATCAGGGCCGGACTGTATACGGCACCGCCGGCGCAGGGCCCCATGATGACGGCGATCTGCGGGATGACGCCCGATGCGGCCGTATTATTCATGAAGATGCGGCCAAAACCGGACAAAGCATCGACGCCTTCCTGGATGCGGGCACCGCCGGAGTCATTGATGCCGATGACAGGGGCTCCCATCTTCAGAGCCATTTCCTGCATCTGGGCGATTTTATGAGCGTGCATTTCGCCGAGCGAACCGCCTTCGACCGTAAAATCTTCGGCATAAGCGAAGACCAGGCGGCCGCGTACCGTACCGTAGCCGGTAACGACGCCGTCGCCGGGGATTTCCTTTTCCTGCATGTTGAAATTCATGCAGCGATGATGGATGAACTGCCCCATTTCCGTGAAGCTGCCTTCATCAAATAACTTAGCCAGCCGTTCGCGGGCTGTCATCTTGCCTTTTTTATGTTGCGAATCAATTCGCTTCTGACCGCCGCCCATCTCGATTTTCGCGAGCTTTTCATGGAGCTGGTCAATCTTTTCCTGAACTGTAGCCATTCTTATACCTCCAGTATCAAAGTATTTTATCAGGTCACATAATAATACATTATATCATAGAATATCCAAATTTTATAGTCTTTTAGTCGTCAAACTCCTATTTTTCCGGGCTGCCGTTGACGGCCTGCCAGACCTGGGCGACGAACTTGCCCGCTGCTGGGGACATTTCCTGGATGTCTGGGACGGCGATGCCCAGCGAAATCGACTGGGCCGGGGCCAGAGGCCTAAGTTCGACGCGGCCAGCCCACTTCTCCGTCGTCAGGCGGTTGTTGACGCTGATTCCCAAACCCTCTTCGACCATGCAGTACGCCGTATACGGGTCGGTCGTCGTGAAGCGGACATCGGGCTGGACCTGATTGGCTGCCAGGAAGCGGTCGATATCCGTATCGTGATCCGGCAGAGGGATGATAAAAGGCGCCCCGTTCAGCCATTCTACGGGAATCTCCTTTTCCGCCGTCCAGGGATGATCCGGCGGCAGCCAGACGACGAGCTCATCGTCCTTCAAGGGAATCCAGTCATAGGCCACATCCGCTCCGGGCTTGGCGGCCAGACAGCAGTCGACGGCCTTCTCATTGAGCCACTGGGCCAATTCCTGATTCGTCCCTTCTAACAAATGGACTTCCACCTTGGGATACTGGGCCTGGAAACGGCGCAAAATCTTCGGCAGCCACGCCGCGGCGGCACTATAATAACTGCCGATATTGAGGACCCCGGCCAGGACGCCTTGAATGGCCGCCCCCAAGTCGGCGGCCTTTTGCGAAGCCCTGACGACTTCCTGAAAGACCGGCACCATCTGCTGGCCATTGGCCGACGGCCGGACGCCCTGCTTGTTGCGCACGAGCAGAGGGAAGCCGATTTCCTTCTCCAGCGAACGGATCATACGGGTCATCCCCGACTGAGTATACCCCAGTTCCTTGCCGGCCGCCGTCAGACTGCCATATTGAATCGCCAGGAGCAAAGCCTGACATTTTATACTATCCATATCACTTATTCACCCATTTCGTCATGACATACATGCTAAATCACCGTTTGTGTCATATCTTATTGTACCGTATAATAAGGCCATCCGTAAAGGATTAGACCCAAATGAGGACCCATTATGACTACTTTATTGCCCTTCGCCTCAGACTATATGGAAGGCGCATACCCGGAATAACCATGAATTTCACAGCTCAAAGTGGATACGGTACTGATTATTCGTTCATCGAAATTCGGTCCTGTCGGCCCTAACGGTTCAAAAAGGCTCTGGGACGGCCCCTATGCACGAGGCCGCTGTCCGTGTATTTTTTCGGTCCGCAGGACCGCGGCGGCCAGCGAACTGCCTCCTAATAATTCACTGCGTTTTGTTGAAACATATAACGTTTAACGTCAATTTACTTGAAATTTTTTGCGAAAATCATTTGACAAAGTCCGTTTTTGATGGTAGACTTACGTCAACAACTTGATAGTGTTGCAATGAAGAGAAGAGTACACGATAGGAATTGGCACAGAGAGTTCCCATTTGGTGAAAGGGAATGCAAGGGTCATCGTGGAAGATGGACTCCGAGCAGATTGGTCGAACAGTTAGGCCGTCCGGGCGTGCCCGTTACAGCACTATAGTATTCAAGGCTCATTTGCCTGCGTACCTGAAGAGGCTCATCCTGTGAGGGATGAGTAAAATTGGGTGGTATCACGGTGCTTCCGTCCCTTACTTGGGACGGAAGCTTTTTTTATTACAAGGCTTTCAAGTTTATATTACATTATATATTTTTTAATATTAGGGGGAAATGTATTATGAGCGAAAACACAAACTACAAATTCGAAACATTACAGCAGCATGCAGGTCAGGTACCGGATCCGGCAACGGGTGCCCGCGCCGTTCCTATTTACCAGACCACATCTTATGTCTTTAAAGATACACAGCAGGCCGAAGACCGCTTCGCTTTGAAAGACGCTGGCTACATCTACAGCCGTCTGACCAACCCGACGCAGGACGTCCTGGAAAAACGTATCGCAGCCCTCGAAGGCGGCACAGCCGGTTTGGCTACAGCCAGCGGCGCTTCGGCTATCGCCTACTCCATCATCAACCTCGCCGGTTCTGGTGACGAAATCATCGCTGCTCCGACCTTGTACGGCGGCACAGTCGAACTGTTCAGCGAAACCTTCAAACACCTCGGCATTACGACGCACTTCGCCGATCCCGACGACCCGCAGTCCTTTGCCGAATACATCAACGACAAGACCAAAGCCATTTACCTCGAAAGCCTCGGCAACCCGGCCATCAACATTCCGGACTTCGAAGCTATCGCCAAAATCGCACACGACAACGGCCTTCCGGTCATCGTCGACAACACCTTTGCTACGCCGTTCCTCTTCCGCCCGCTCGAACACAGTGCTGACGTCGTCGTCCATTCGGCTACGAAATTCATCGGCGGCCACGGCACGACCCTCGGCGGCCTCATCGTTGAAAACGGCAAATTTGACTGGGCTGGCTCGGGCCGTTTCAAAGAATTCGCTTCGCCTGACGAATCCTACAATGGTGTCAACTTCGCCAAGGATATCCCTGGTGCCGGCTTCGTAACCCGTATCCGCGCCAAAGCCCTCCGCGACCTCGGTGCCTGCATCAGCCCGTTCAACGCATGGCTCCTCATCCAGGGCCTGGAATCCTTGTCTCTGCGCATCGAACGCCACGTCGCTAACGCCCAGAAAATCGCCGACTTCCTGGAAAACCATCCGAAAGTCGCTAAAGTCAACTATCCGTCCCTCCCGTCTTCGCCGTACTACAAACTGGCTCAGAAATACTTCCCCAAGGGAACCGGTTCGATCTTCTCCTTTGAATTGAAAGACGGCTATGCAGCTGCCCGTAAATTCATCGACAATGCGGACATCTTCTCCGACCTGGCTAACGTCGGCGACTCCAAGTCCCTCCTCGTTCACCCGGCTTCGACGACGCATCAGCAGCTTTCGGAAGAAGCTCAGCGCGCCTGCGGTATCACACCAGGCACGATCCGTATCTCTGTAGGCCTCGAAAACATCGAAGACCTCCTCGCCGCTGTTGAAAAAGCACTGGAAACCATCTAAGACTATTGTAAGGAGAAATGCACTATGCCTATTAAAATTGCTGACGGTCTTTCCGCCAAGGAAAAACTTCACGAAGAAGGTATCTTCACCATCGATAAGGGGCTGGCCCTCCATCAGGATATACGGCCGCTGCGCATCCTTATCCTCAACCTGATGCCTTTGAAGAAACCGACAGAGCTGCAGCTTCTCCGCCTCCTCGGTGATTCACCGCTCCAGGTCGAAGTGGACTTCTGCCATACGGACAGCCATGAGAGCACCCACACCGACCCGTCTTATTTAGAAGAAAACTACTACGTCTTCGATGAAATCAAGGATAACTACTACGACGGTTTCATCATCACCGGCGCCCCGGTCGAACAGATTCCCTTCGAGTCTGTCGACTACTGGCCGGAAATGAAGACTTACTTTGAATGGGCCAAGACACATGCCTTCTCGACGCTCCACTTCTGCTGGGGCGCCCAGGCAGCCCTGTATTACTACTATGGCATCGAAAAGCGTCTCCTGCCGGCCAAGCTCTTCGGTATCTTTGAATACCAGCTGACCCAGAAGCACCATCCCCTCCTGCGGGGCTTCGATGACCGTTACTTCATCCCCCAGTCGCGGCATACGGCGATTAACGACATCCAAGTCTACAATACGCCGCAGCTCGACATCCTCTCACGGTCCGTCGAAAACGGCATCAACATCATCGGTACGCCGGATCACCGCCGTTTCTTCGTCCTTGGTCACTTCGAGTACGACCGGCGGACCCTGGAAGAGGAATACCTGCGGGATAAGAAAAAGGGCCTGCCCATTGCCGTGCCCAAGAACTACTATCCTGGTGACAACGATACCAAGCAGCCGTACTTCACGTGGTGCAGCTACGCTCACCTGTTCTATCACAACTGGCTGAACATCGTCTATCAGGAAACACCTTATGATTTACAAGCCATCGCCAAGGTCCATCCTTGTGCGCATTGAAAAAAGGCCTGTCGCATTTGCGACAGGCCTTTTTTACACCGTAGGGGGCGCCACGTGGGCGACCCGTTGTGAATGTGGATGATTCTCTAAACTGGACAGAAAATCACACAGATTCCAGGGCGGGCTCGCCACGTGCGAGCCCCTACAATAAACTACAAACGATCTTTATTTTCGCTAAACGACCTACAATGAACGATTACTTCGTTCCGAAGATGCGGTCGCCGGCATCGCCTAAGCCGGGGACGATGTAGCCTTGGTCGTTGAGTTTATCATCGAGGGCAGCGACGTAGATGCGGACGTCTGGATGGTCGGCGTTGACTTTCTGGACGCCCTGGGGCGCTGCGACGAGGCACATGAGCTTGATGTTCTCGATGCCTTTTTCTTTGAGCAGCGTAATGGCAGCCGATGCACTGCCGCCGGTAGCCAGCATGGGGTCGACGATGATGAAATCACGGTCTTCTACATCGGGCAGCTTGCAGTAGTATTCGACCGGTTCCAGCGTCTGCGGGTCACGGTAGAGGCCGATGTGGCCGACTTTGGCCGTCGGGATGAGGTTGAGCATGCCCTGTACCATGCCCAGACCGGCGCGCAGGACCGGGACGATGCCCAGTTTCTTGCCGCTGATCTGTTTGCCTATCATCTTGGCAACAGGCGTTTCGATTTCGACGTCTTCCAAGGGCAGGTCCCGTGTGATTTCATAGCCCATGAGCATGGTGATTTCTTCCAGGAGGTTGCGGAAATCCTTCGAACCCGTTTCCTTTTTCCGCATGAGTGTGACTTTGTGCTGAATGAGCGGATGATCCATTACTTGTACGTGCATGTGTGAAATCCCCTTTCCTATTTATCCATTTCTGCAATCTTGGCGACGCGGACAGCGTGGCGGCCGCCATCAAAACCAGTGGAGAGGAAGATACGGACGATTTCTCTGGCCAGGCCCGGGCCGATGACGCGGCCGCCCATGGTCAGAATGTTGGCGTCATTGTGGCGGCGGCAGTATTCTGCCGAGAAGCAGTCGTGGCAGAGAGCGGCCCGGATGCCGTGGACTTTGTTGGCAGCAATGCCGATGCCGATACCTGTGCCGCAGACGAGGATGCCCCGGTCGAAAGTGCCGTCAGCGACGGCTTCAGCGACTTTCTTGGCAATGTCCGGATAATCGCAGCGTTCGCCCGTCAGGGTGCCGTAATCGGTGAATTCAATGCCTTGTTCCTTCAAATATTCTTTGATGTTTTCTTTCAGGTCAAATCCGCCGTGATCGGCGCCGAGTACTAATTTCATAATCAATTCCTCCCATATATGCTGATAAATTCAGTTTTATTATACCCCTTTCGGAGTCATGTGAAAAGGTTTAACCGACAATGACCACGTGGCCGCCGGCAGCTTTTTTCATGCGGTTCATGATAGCCAGGCCCAATCCCTCATCGTCGATGCCTTCGGCCAGGATGATATCGACCTGGTCGCTGTCAAAGGACAAGAGGCCCGTGTAGAGCTGGTTGGCCAGGGCTTCCTTGTCGCCATGGCGACCCCAGATATACATATCTTTATGTGGGAACGAGGCCCCTACTTCTTCGCTGACCAAAAAGCCGACGGTTTTGCCTTCGCCCTTGGCCTGGTCGTATAAGGCCTGCAGTTTTTCCGTCACCTTGTCGACAGGGCCGACGACGACGGTCATCGGTGCCGATGGCGCATAGTGGCGGTATTTCATGCCCGGCGCCTTGGGGACGCCCTTGCCCGTGACCAGCGTCGTATCGAGCTGGACGTGAGGTACGACTTCCTGAAGCATCTCGACAGTGACGCCGCCGGGACGCAGGATGGTGACGCCGTCGTCGCCGTTACATTCGACAATCGTCGATTCGACGCCGATGTGGCAGGGACCGCCGTCGATGACCATATCGACGCGGCCGTCCATGTCGTGCATGACTTCTTCGGCCGTCGTCGGGCTGGGCCGGGTCGACAGGTTGGCGCTGGGACCGGCTACGGGGACGCCGGCACAGCGCAGGAAGGCCCGGCAGATATCGTGGTCCGGGCAGCGCAGGGCTACCGTATCAAGGCCGCCCGTCGCCGCATCAGGCACGATGGGCTTGCGCGGCAGGACGATGGTCAGCGGTCCCGGCCAGAAGCGGTCCATGAGCTTCTGTGCCGTCGGCGGGATGACAGCCGCTGCCTGGCGGGCCCCTTCTTCGTCGGGCACGGTCAGGATGAGCGGGTTATCGCTGGGCCGGCCTTTGGCGACGTAAATGCTGCGGCACGCGTCGGCGTCGAGGCCATTGGCACCGATACCGTAGACCGTTTCCGTCGGAAAGACGACCAGGCCGCCGTCGCGGATGATCTGGCCCGCTTCTTCGAGGATGGCTTTCTGTTTCTCTATATCCGTAATTTCTACAAGTTTCGTCTGTTTCATCGTCTCTACTCTTTTCTGGAAAATACGAGGACCCTGTCGATGCCACCGTAATCCTTGACGGTCTGTTCGTGGTCATAGGCGCCATGGCGGCAGAAAACAGCCGTCACGGCGTCGGCCTGGCCGGCGCCGATTTCGACGGCACAGTGGCCGCCGGCTTTGACGTAAGCCGGGCTTTCTGCGGCGATGCGGCGATAGAATTCCAGTCCGTCGTCGCCGCCGTACAGGGCCAGGGCCGGGTCGTGGCGCACTTCCGGCTGGAGATGTTCCATATCGCCCTTGGTCAGGTACGGCGGATTGGACACCAGCCAGTCACAAGCGCCTTGCGGAACCTTGGTGAATAAATCGCTTTCGATCCAGGTCACGCGGCCGTCTAGGCCCAGGGTACGGCCATTTTCAGCGGCTATGGCCAGGGCTTTGGGCGAAATGTCGACGCCCTTCCCCGTGGCCTGCGGCAGATAGTGGAGCAGGCTGAGGATGATGGCCCCGCTGCCCGTACCGATGTCGATGATGGCCGGCGCCGTCCCTTCGGCAGCGGCGACGACAGTCTCGACGAGCATTTCCGTTTCCGGCCTGGGAATGAGGACGTCTTCACTGACCTTGAAATCGAGGCCCATGAAGGCCTTGGTACCCAGGATGTGGGCTACAGACAGGCGGTCAGCCCGCTGTTTGACCATCGCCCGGTAGGCGGCCAGTTCTTCACCGTTCATGGGTTCGTCATAATGGGCGTACAGGTAGATGCGCTCTTTATGCAAGACGTGGGCCAGGAGGATTTCCGCATCGAGGCGCGGCGAATCGATGCCTTTGCCGGCAAAGTACTGTTGCGTCCATTGCAGCAAGGCACCGATAGTCCAAATCTTATTCATCTTCGGCTTCTTTCATCAATTCCGCCCGGCGGGCTTCGGCCAGGGCCTGGATGAATTCGTCGATATCGCCGTTGAGAATGTTATCCAGCTTGTACAGGGTCAGGTTGATGCGATGGTCCGTCACGCGGCCCTGCGGGAAGTTATACGTGCGGATACGTTCGCTGCGGTCGCCCGTACCGACCTGGCTGCGCCGTTCTTCCGTCAATTCGGCATCGGCCTTCTGCTGGGCCTGGTCGAGGAGGCGGGCTTTCAGGACGCGCAGGGCCTTGGCACGGTTTTCCAGCTGGGACCGTTCATCCTGACATTCGACGACCATCCCAGTCGGGATATGGGTCATGCGGACGGCAGAACTCGTCTTATTGACGTGCTGGCCGCCGGCACCGGAGGCGCGGAAATAGTCGACGCGGACGTCGTCCATGTTGAGGTCGATTTCGACGTCTTCCGCTTCCGGCAGGACGGCAACGGTTGCCGTCGACGTGTGGATACGGCCGCCGGCTTCGGTGACGGGCACGCGCTGGACGCGGTGGACGCCCGATTCATATTTCAACTTGCCATAGACGCCAGAGCCTTCGACGGAGAAGACGACTTCCTTGAAGCCGCCCAGTTCCGGTGCGTTGGAACTGATGATGCTCGTCTTCCATCCCGGCTGTTTTTCGATGTATTTCATGTACATGCGGAACAAGTCGCCGGCAAAGAGGGCTGCTTCGTCGCCGCCGGCTCCGGCGCGGATTTCCATGATGACGTTCTTGTCATCCCGCGGGTCCTTGGGCAGCATGAGGACGTGCAGCTGGTCTTCCAGATCGGCCTGTTCCTTAGTGAGGCCGTTCATTTCTTCCTTGGCCATGGCGATGAGGTCATCGTCGCTGTCGGGATCGTCGATGATTTCCTTGTCGCCGTCGATGGTGCTGGTAATGTCTTTGTATTTGCGGAATGTTTCGACAATCGGCATCAGCGAAGCGTGTTCCTTGGTCAGTTTCTGCCATTCGTCCTGACGGGCGATGACAGACGGGTCGCTGATCTGCTGTTCCAGGTCCATGAATTTATTCTCTACGGCCTGGACTTTATCCATAAAAGAGCTCATAAGGTCCTCCTCATTTCAATTCGTTCGATTCATTTTCTTCATCAGCCGGCTTGGCGGCGTTGAGGGCTTCGATAGCCACTTCGATCTGGTCGGCATGGGGTTCCCGCGTCGTCAGATACTGGAGCCACAGGCCCGGACGGAATAAGGCTTGAATGACCGGATTCTGGGTGCGGCCGGCGAGGCGTATCATTTCATAACTGATGCCGGCGACGACGGGCATGAGCAGCACGCGGGATGCGATGCGTTCGACGAGATTCGGCCAGCCCAAAAAGGCAAAGACGAAAATCGACACGACCATGACGATGAGCAGGAAATTCGTACCGCACCGCGGATGGAGGCGGCTGTGGCGCTTGACGTTCTCGACGGTCAGCTCTTCTCCCGATTCATACGTCCAAATGGTCTTGTGTTCGGCACCATGGTATTCAAAGACGCGGCGGATGTCCGACGTCAGGGAAATCCCCCATATATATAATAGAAATATAGCGAGGCGCAGGACCCCTTCGACGACGTTCAGGCGAAAGGCACTGTCAGCCACGCCGGGAATAAACTTGGCTGCATACGTCGGGATGGCCAGGAAAAAGACGATGGCCAGGACGACAGACACGGCCATCGTCAGGGCCATCTGCGTGTTCGACAGCTGCTCATCTTCTTCGCCGGCAGCCTGGGCCGAATAGGACAGGCTCTTCATGCCGTATACCAGGGACTCGCACAAGGCAACACTGCCCCGCAAAAAAGGCTTCTTCAAAATCGGATACCGTTCGGTAATGGAGTGAACGGCGTCTTTCTTTACAGTAATTTCACCGGACGGCGTCCGCACTGCTGTGGCAATGCTGACAGGACCGCGCATCATAACCCCTTCGATGACGGCCTGGCCGCCGACGTACGTCTTCGGTTTCTTCAAAGAGTTGCCTCCATTTCTGTACATACAAATAGAGCAGAGCATTTCTGCTCTGCTGCCCACTTGTACTGCTGCTTATTTAGCTGTTTTACCATAACGTTTATTGAACTGTTCGATACGGCCGCGAGCCTGCTGAGCGCGCTGCTGCCCCGTAAAGAACGGATGGCATTTGGAGCAAATTTCAACACGCAGTTCCGGTTTCGTAGAACCTGTTTCAAACGTATTGCCGCATGCGCAAGTAACTTTCGCATTCGGGTAGTACTTCGGATGAATACCTTCTTTCACCACTTACACCTCTTTCTGTATCAATCATTCAAAACCTATGCTAGAATAGTTTAGCACATTGGCCCTTGAAATGCAAGGATTTTTTTCCCGCAAAAGGCGATACCGTATTTCCATACACGCTGAATTCCCCGCTGGCGGAATTCCGTCACGTATTCTCTTTCTTCAATCTGCTGCAACGCCTCTTTGGCCTTCGCCGCCATGTCAGCTTCCCTCGAAGCCACTTTGAATTCCATGATGACGCCGGCCTTAGACACATCCTTGGGAATAATTGCCAGGTCAAAGCGGCCGTACCCGCTTTCCCGGTTCGATTCGATAATATAATCGGATACAAATAACGCCGTCATGCCAAGGACGAAGCCGTGATAGAAACTTTCTTTATTGGCCGTATCATATACGCTGACCAGGTCCCGGAGATAGCCTCCCAGCAGTTCCGAAAAGGCCTTTCCGTTGCCTGAAAGTAAATCATCGAACATGGTTTCCAGCCGGGACACGGAAAATCGACCTCTCATCTTGTCAAGGATTTCAAAACGATATACATCCTGTACTTCCCGGTTGGGAATGACCAATTCACAGCGTATGCCGCCGATTCCCCGCTTGCGGCTGACAGCCGTCAAATAGCCCGTCGTCAGCAGCATCGTATAGAGGGCATCCGTATCCCGGCCAATATCTTCATAAATGACGCCTTCCCGTATCAAAGCCGTCACATGGCGCCCCTGTAAAAGAGACAGTAAATCCGTCTCCGTTTCAGCCGTCACATGGCGCAGCATTTCCCGGATAATGCCATTTCCCGACGTATTGACCCAATAATCTCTGACATCACCGTGACGGAAAAAATTGACAATCGACCAGGGATTATAAATCTCCGCCCCACCGAAGAGATAGCCATCATACCACGCTTTCAAGGCCGGAAGGGCCGTGGTCATGGAAAGGTCTTCTGCCATCTGGGCCACTTCCTGTGGCGTAAATCCAATGACATCCCGATAGGCAGCATCCATGACGGAGCAAACGTCGAGATTATTCAAATCGCTGAAAATACTCTTTTTGGCCACCCGCAGGACCCCCCGTCAGTACGGCAAAATCCAAGTCGCGATTGCCCTTCAGGACACTGCCCAGGAACTGTTTCATAAAAGCGATGCACTCTGTATAAAAGCCATGTTCCCAAGCCTGCTGAATCGGCGCATCGTACTCATCGAGCAATAAAATGACAGGCTTGCCGAAATGCTGATGCATCATCTTGACCAATAGTGTCAGGGCCAGCTGCATTTCATTCTGCCCGGCCCCCTGCTGTTTCAGTGCCAGGAAGCGCCTGCGTAAATCCGGGTTCACAGCCGGACTCTCTGCCAAATACTCATGGTCGATGAACCAATAACTAATCCAGGAACTCAGGGATTGCAGCATCTGCGGCCAAGTAAGGTCCTTCAAATCTTTCAAAAACAAGAACAGCACCGGATACTGGCCGCGATGGGCCATGTAGGCAGCGCCGGCTCCTTCGATAGCCAGTCCGTCGAAGAGACGGCGGCTCTGTGCCTCTTTTTCGATAGAAAAGAAATGCTCCAGCATACTCAGGGTCAAGGTCTTACCGAACCGCCGCGGCCGCGTAATCAGCGTCACCGCACTGTGCCCGTCGATGAGCTGGCGGATAAAATCCGTCTTGTCGACGAAATAATAATGCTTACTCCGTATATCAAAAAAATTATCGACACCAATCGGCATCTGCCACTTCATACCATCACCTTCTTTCATAGGCGGGGGCCTTCTCCTGTTCTTTGTCTTTTATTATAACAAGAATCACGAGAAACAAAAAGAGGAGCCACGCCATGAAGGGTGAGCTGCCCCCCAATAGTTAGACCAAAAATCTAACGATTGGGGGTCAGTTTTTTTATGGCAAAACACAGTTATGAATTTAAGAAAAAAATAGTACTGGAATACTTGAGCAGTGACGAAGGGTGT
>NZ_JBBMEU010000025.1:0-30890 GCF_040096415.1 Megasphaera intestinihominis | reverse complement strand
GCCGTATTGTAGGGGCTTCCTGTAGGAAGCCCGCCAGAGAGATTCGACCACAGCTGATTCGAGTATAATGGCAGGCTTTTACGAGCCACGAGCCACGAACCACGAGCCACTATTTTTTCACGAGACGAGGGTCACTCTAGGCGGCCTGCGACCGGCGGGGCCGATAGGCTCCCCAACACATGCAAAAGGCACTGGCTAGGTCTGCACCGATGTTGTATAATAGAGACTGGATTTGTAAAGAAAGGATAGAACATACATGATTACACGCAACCAGATCATTCATTATACATCGGATGAGCTCATCCGGGTATCTATTGCCTTGACGACGGGTATCGTCGAGAAGGCACGGCAGCGCCATAATTTGTCGCCTGTGGCTAGTGCGGCTCTGGGCCGGACGATGACCGGCGCAGCCCTGTTGGCTGGCGATTACAAGAACCACGAAGGCGTTTCCCTGAAGGTCGCTGGTGACGGGCCCTTAGGCGCCGTCCATGCAGACTGCTTCGATACGAATAAGCTCCGCGGCTATGTAGACAATCCGCAGGTCGACCTGCCGCTGAAGGTCAATGGCAAGCTCGATGTGGCAGCCGGTGTCGGCCAGCACGGCCAGTTGACGGTGACGCGTTTCACGCCGGAAAAGACGACTTATACGAGCCAGGCCGATTTGGTGTCCGGTGAAATTGCCGAAGACATCGCTTACTATCTGTTCACATCGGAACAAGTGCCGTCGACGATCAGCCTGGGCGTCCTGGTCAGCCAGGATTACACCATTGCTGCAGCCGGCGGTTTCCTCGTCCAGGCCCTGCCGGGCGCGAAGGATGAAGACCTGGCCCGTGTCGAAGCCAATATCACCCAGGTCGGTGCTTTGACGACGTATTTGCAGGACCATCCCAATGGTGAAGGCCTCATTGACATCATCCTCAGCGGTATGCATTTCAAGGAACTCTACCGGCAGAATCTGTACTGGCGCTGCACGTGCTCGCGCCAGCGCTTTGAAAATGCTCTGTTGTCCCTGCGCCAGGAAGATAAGGAAGCCCTCTTGAAGGACCCGCAGGTGGAAATGACCTGTCAGTATTGCGGGGCCAAATACGTATTGTCTCACGATGAACTGGCAGCGCTGTATGAAGCGGCTGCCCAGCGCCATAAGAAGAATTGATTCTCCGAAGGAGGTTTTACGATGGGACTCATTGCCATCATCGGCGGTACCGGTGTCTGCGACCCGAAGATTTTGTCCAATGTCCATGAAGACTATATGGATACCTTTTACGGGACCATTCATTATTGGCAGGGGACGTATAAGGATAAGGAACTCGTCTTTTTGCCCCGCCACGGCCGGAATCATTCCATTCCGCCGCACCTCATCAATTACCGGGCCAATATCCTGGGCTTGAAGCGCCTGGGCGTCACGGCCATCTTGTCGACGACGGCTGTCGGCTCGCTGAACCGCGATGACAAGCCGGGCGATTTCGTCCTGCCCGACCAGTTCCTGGATTTCACCAAATGCCGTCATACGTCGTTCTTCGACGGTGGCGAAAACGGCGTCGTCCACGTGGACATGACCGAACCGTACTGCCCGACCCTGCGCCGGACCGTAGTGGCTGCGGCTCAGGCCCTTGGCGGTTATACGCTCCATGATAAGGGAACCTATGTCTGCACGGAAGGGCCCCGCTTCGAGACGCCGGCTGAAATCAGGATGTATGAAAAGCTCGGCGGCGATTTGGTCGGCATGACCAACGTCCCCGAAGTCTGCCTGGCCAGAGAAGCGGAAATCTGCTATGCCACGATTTCCATGGTCACCAATTTTGCCGCCGGCATTTCGCCGACGCCCCTGACCCATGAAGAGGTCGTCGAAGCTATGGCCGAGAATTCCCAGCGCCTGCAGCAGCTCATCCTGAAGAGCATCGAATTATATGATAATGAGGACTGCGCCTGCCGCCACACCCTGCAGGCTTATGGAGGGTTTACGGTATAATGGATACACTGCGCTGGCAAGCGGGCACGCTGTTCCTCCTGGACCAGACGAAGCTGCCCTTTGAAGAAATCTATCTGCCCTGCCATTCCTGGCAGGACGTGCGCCAGGCCATTTCCGTCCTGGCTGTCCGCGGGGCGCCGGCTATCGGCGTCGCTGCGGCCTATGCCGTCGTCCTGGCGGCGCGTACCCTGTGCCAGAAAGGGGGAGATACGCCCTTTTTGACGGACCTGGAAACTATCTGCCGGGACCTCGATGCGGCCCGGCCGACGGCGGTCAACCTGCACTGGGCCCTGACCCAGATGATGGCTTGTGCCCGCCAGCATGAAGCCGACGGCGCTGAAGCCACGACGGCAGCCCTGGAAGAAAAGGCCGTGGCCATCCATAAAGCCGATATTGCCATCAATACGGCTATGGCCCGGTTCGGGGCCGACGAGCTGGAAAAAATCAGCCGTCCTTTGACGCTGCTCACGCACTGCAATGCCGGTGCCCTGGCTACGGCTGGTGTCGGCACGGCGCTGGGTGTCATCCGCGAGCTCCATCGCCGGGGCCAGGTGTCCATGGTCTACGCCGATGAAACGCGGCCCCTCCTGCAGGGCGCCCGCCTGACGGCTTTCGAGCTCATGGCTGACCATATCCCGGTGACGCTCATTACCGACAACATGGCGGCCTGGACGCTCAAGACGAAAGGCGTCGATGCCATCATCGTCGGTGCCGACCGCATCGCCGCCAATGGCGATACGGCCAATAAGATCGGGACTTACGGCCTGTCCCTGATGGCAAGGGAACTGGATATTCCCCTGTACATCGCCGCGCCGGCTTCGACTTTCGATTTGTCCATTGCCGACGGCAGCCAGATCCCTATTGAAGAACGGAATCACGATGAAGTCCGTTCTTTCCGGGGTGCGGCGGCAGCCCTCCCCGAAACGCCCGTCTTCAATCCCGCCTTCGATGTGACGCCTCATGAAAATATCCGCGCCATCGTGACGGAACAGGGCATCATCCACCGGCCGGATGCCATATCCGTACCGGCGTTTTTCCAACACTAATTCATTACAGAAAGAGGTCTTACTCGTATGGAATCTATTATTCGCGATATCAAGTTAGCTAAAAGCGGTCATGAAAAAATCAGCTGGGTCGATCGTCACATGCCGGCCCTCAATGCCATTGGCGACAAACTGAAAGCCGACCAGACCTTTAAAGGCAAAACGATTTGCGTCAGCGTCCATCTCGAAGCCAAGACGGCCTATTTGGCAGAAGTCCTTCATCGCGCCGGCGCCAACGTCATCGTCACCGGCAGCAACCCCTTGTCCACGCAGGACGACGTCGCTGCAGCCCTCGTCGAAGATGGCTTGACCGTCTATGCCTGGTATGGCGCAACGGACGAAGAATACTTCGATTTCCTCAATAAATCCCTGGACCATCATCCGGACATCATCATCGACGACGGCGGCGACCAGGTCCATCTCCTGCACACGACGCGGGCCGATGCCATGGAAAATCTCCTGGGCGGCACGGAAGAAACGACGACAGGCGTCAACCGTCTCCACGGCCTCGACAAAGCCGACGAATTGAAGTTCCCCATGGTCGCAGCCAATGATTCGTACTGCAAATACCTCTTTGATAACCGCTACGGCACAGGTCAGTCCACGTGGGACGGCATCATGCGCACGACGAACCTGACCGTCGTCGGCAAGAAAGTCGTCGTCGCCGGCTATGGCTGGTGCGGCAAGGGCTGCGCTATGCGTGCCAAAGGCCTGGGCGCTCATGTCATCGTCACCGAAGTCGACCCGATCAAAGCCATCGAAGCCGTTTTCGACGGTTTTGAAGTCATGCCCATGGCTGAAGCCGCTAAAGTCGGCGATATCTTCGTCACCCTGACTGGCGACAAGGACGTCATCCGCGGCGAACATATGAAGAACATGAAAGACGGCGTCGTCCTGGCCAATGCCGGTCACTTCGACGTAGAAATCAACAAACCCGAATTGGAAGCCCTGGCAGTCCGCCACTTTGAAGCCCGCCACAACATCGAAGGCTATGAACTCCCGAACGGCCATGTCATCAACCTCCTGGCTGAAGGCCGCCTGGTCAACCTGGCTGCCGGTGACGGTCATCCGGCTGAAATCATGGACCTGTCCTTTGCCGTCCAGGCCCTGGCTGCTAAATACATCCTCGAACACCATACCGAACTGGGCAATCATGTCTATGTCCTGCCCCATGAAATCGACACGGAAATCGCCAAGATCAAACTGGCTTCCATGGGTTATGCCATCGACACGCTCAGCGAAGAACAGCGTAAATATTTGAATCTCGACTAAGGACCAGGAGGGGAAACGATGAAAAAACTGATTCAGCACGTAGCCCTCTACCAGGACCACGGCGTCTTAGAAGGCCAGAACATCGCCATCGACGGCTCGCGCATCACGGGATTTCCCGAAGCGCCGAAGGCATCGGACTATGATGAAGTCATCGACGGCAAGGGCATGCTGGCCCTGCCGGGTTTCGTCAACACCCATAACCATGTAGCCATGACGGTTTTCCGCAGTTATGCCGACGACATGCAGCTCATGGACTGGCTGGAAAAGAAAATCTGGCCGGCTGAAGCCAAATTGACAGACGATGTCATTTACGCCCAGTCCATGCTGGGCATTGCCGAAATGATCCGATGCGGTACGACGGCCTATGCCGATATGTACGACCACATGGACCAGGAAGCCCGCGCCGTCGAAGAATCGGGTATCCGCGCCTGCTTGTGCCGCGGCAGTATCGGTATCGGGCCGAATGCCCAGGCCGGCCTCGATGAAAACCGCCAGCTCTTCCTCGACTGGCACGGCACGGCCGATGGCCGCATCACGGTCATGATGGGGCCGCATGCGCCGTATACGTGCCCGCCTGATTATCTCCATAAATTCGTCGACCAGGCACGGGAACTGGGAGCCGAAATCCATATCCACCTCAGCGAAACTAAGGGGGAAGTGGAAAACATCAAGCAGCAATACGGCAAGTCGCCCATCGCCCTGATGGATGAAATCGGCGTATTGGACTGCGGCTGCCTGGCTGCCCACTGCGTCTGGGTCGATGATGACGATATGGATATCATGGCGGCAAAGCACGTCCGCGTCGCCCACAATCCGGGCAGCAACCTCAAGCTGGCCAGCGGCATCGCGCCGGTCCCCAAGATGCTGGCCAAAGGCATCACTGTCGGCCTCGGTACCGATGGGGCATCGAGCAACAACAACCTGGACATCGTCGAAGAAATGCGCCTGACTACGCTCATCCACAAGGCCAATACCCTGGACCCGCTGGTCATCCCGGCCGAAACGGCCATCAACATGCTGACCGAAGGCGGCGCCAAGTGCCTGGGCTACAAAGACGTCGGCAAATTGGAAACAGGCTATAAAGCCGACATCACTCTCGTCGACCGCGAAGGCCTGCACTGGTACCCCAAGAACGACACCCTGAGCCTCATGGCCTACAGTGCCAACAGCATGGATGTCGATACGGTCCTGGTCAACGGCGAAGTCCTCTTGCGCCATAAAGAATTCACCAAACTGGACATCGAAAAGATCAAAGCCGAAGC
This sequence comes from Megasphaera intestinihominis, assembly GCF_040096415.1. Classification (NCBI taxonomy): domain Bacteria; kingdom Bacillati; phylum Bacillota; class Negativicutes; order Veillonellales; family Veillonellaceae; genus Megasphaera; species Megasphaera intestinihominis. The sequence continues at coordinate 25,344 of NZ_JBBMEU010000025.1, read as the reverse complement.
CGAACGGACCCGGAAGAAACTCTTTGCCCAGATTTAGTTTTAGTGGTTCGTGACTCCTGTAGGGGGCTTGCACGTGGCAAGCCCGCCGCAGGTTATGTTGGAATTTCCTCATTAGCTTTTTGGGGGAGAATCGTACATATCCTGACCTTATTAAGCCTTGCAAGTCCACCCTTTCCTTGTATAATGGAAGTATAGATTTCCAGTACAGGGGAAGGGTGATTTTTATGCATATGAAGAAAAAAATAGCCGCTGCCTGTGTGGCAGCCATGGCCGCGTTCTCACTGCCTATGGGCATCGTGCCGGTCCAGCCGGTCCAGGCTGACCTCATTACCGATGTCATCGGCGGCTTCCAGGTGAAATCGGCCTTGAGCAAGCAGATCAAGCACTATGACACGACCAAAGAAGGACAGAGCGAGATTTACCAGTCCGTCACCAAGCAGACCGGCGTCCTCAATAATTCTTATTACGATGAACGGCTGGCTTCTATCATGAACCGCCTCAGCGCCAGCATCGCCCAGACGGACCCCAGCATCAAGACCTTGCCCTACCGCTGGTATGTCAGCCCGGACACGACGTTCAATGCGGCCTGCACCATGGGCCACGTCATGGTCGTCAATAAGGGCATGTTCGACCTGGTCAGCAACGATGATGAAATCGCCGTCGTCTTAGGCCATGAAATGGGCCACGGCCAGAAACACCACGTCGCCAATTCGACGCAGAAGAAGGTCAATGTCGAAATCGGCAAGATGGTCCTGGCCGATACGATTGGCGGCTCGGGCCTGAACAACCTCATCCTCAACACGGTCAGCAATCAGATCGAAACGGTCCATATCGACAGGGCTGCCGAATGGGAAGCGGACAACCTGTCCTTCGGGTATATCACCCGTGCCGGCTATAATCCCGGTGCGACGGCCGCCATCTGGCAGCGGGTCATGGAAAAACAGGGCGATAATGCCAGCAACTTTGTCGGTGAAATCTTCTCTCCCTCTGACCATCCATCGAATCAGGAACGGCGCGACAATTATGCCAACAAGCTCTATGAAATGAGCGGCAAACACGCCAGCGTCAAAGACGGCACGGTCTACGTCAACGGCAACAAATTCATCAAGCCCGCAGCCACGTCCAGCATGAGCAGTGCCGAACGGTCCTATTTCGTCCTGGGCAACCTGGCCGCAGCCTACCAGAACGGCCACAGCAAGCAGCAGGCCACGGCGTCCGGCGGTACGCTCTACTTGGGGGCGCAGAACATCATGACGCCGGTCAACGGCGACCCGTCGGCAGAAGAATTGGCGACGCAGCTCAATAAAATTAAATAATGACTGAAACGAATAGTAAAGGGCGGAATCGCCAGGTACTATGTATATTTTATATCTATCACCTGTAGTAAAATACAGGTGATTTTTTTTTTGAAATTTGATGATAATTTACAATAAAGGTAACGTACCATACTGGTTTACAAAAAGGCACTTTTTCAATTACAATAAAAGATGACATTTAGGAAAAGGAGGCGATGCCTTTTTATGAAGACTTCATCGACGCGGCGCAGTCTGATTGCCTTGGCGCGCCGTATTTTACATTCCTATTTCGCCTCATCCAGCCTGGACCTGCTCTTGGCTTATCTGGCGCCCGATGTCGTCTGGCTCGGCGCCGGCCGGGAAATGAGTGCCGAAGGGCGGCAGCGGGTCGGCGATATCTTCCGGGCCAGTGCCAACCGGCTCATCCCCTGTGTCATGAGCCAGGAAACGTACCGGGCCAAGGAACTGACGGAGGACTTGTGGCTGGTTGAGGGTTCGTGTCAGCTGAGGGCCGACTCGTCGTATAAGGTCTATCTGCAGGAATATCAGCGCTGTACCTTCATTTTCACCGTCAAGAAGCGCTTGTCCCAGCTCTATCACCGCTTCGACGTGACCAATCGGACCAGCCTGATCCATAAATTCAAGGGCAAGGCCTGAAGGCTGTCTGTTGCGGCAGGCGGCGATGGCCTGTATAATGGAGAGAAAATAGATAGGAAAGAGGAGATTGTTTATAAAAATCAGGACGGCTACGATGGCCGATTTAGCCGCTGTGGCGGCTGTAGAGAAAGCCTGCTTCCCGCCGGCAGAAGCGGCGACGGCCGATGAATTCCGGGACCGCCTGGCCCATTATGCGGCCCATTTCTGGCTGCTCTTCGATGAAAAGGGGGACCTCGTGTCCTTCGTCGACGGCATGGTGACGGATGAACGGGATTTGACTGACGCCATGTACGCTCAGGCGGCCATGCATGACGAAAAGGGGGCCTGGCAGATGATTTTCGGCGTCAATACCCTGCCTTCGTGCCGCTGCCATGGCTATGCCGGGAAGCTCCTGGAAGCGGCCATTGCCGACGCCAGGCAGCAGGGACGACAGGGCCTGGTCCTGACCTGCAAAGACAAGCTCCTCCCGTACTATGCGAAATTCGGCTTCCAGAACGAAGGCATCAGCGCCTCCGTCCACGGCGGCGTCACATGGTACCAGATGCGGCTGACTTTTGAGTAGCCGTCGTACGAGCCCCTGCAATATAAATACAAATTTTAAATTTGTCCCTCCTGCTGTATAGTTTGTAGTGCAGAGTTTGTAGAGGATGGTTTTAAATTTAAAGCCTTCACTAAAAACTACAAACTGCAAACTTAATACTCAACAAGGGCTGTCGCATGTGCGACAAGCCCTTGTTTAATCCATGAAAAACGTGTATAATTAAAGTTAGTATGATGATTTTTATGTATGTCGACAGGGGAGATGTGTTTGTTCATGAATAAAACGATCGTTACGTCTATTTTTGTCGTATTGGCCTTATTGTTATCGACGACGTGGGACTTGCTGGCTGTCAAGATCTTGCTGACAGGCTGTCTCATGGGCTGGCTGGCCCGGACTATCGTCGCCAATTTCCAGGCCAATGCCAAAAAAGCCGCTGCCCGTAAGAAGCGGGTTCGCCGTCCGCGTGCGGCCCAGCACCGTCAGGCCAGCCAGACGAGCCAGGCCAGCGTATCCGGGCACTGAGGATGAAAAAAACTGAAATCCATAAAATATAAATAATTGTCACATTGACATGTAATATGTTAAAGGGATTAAACGAAATCATAACGTTTAATCTCTTTTTTATTCTTAAAAAATATAAGTAAAACGCCGACGATGACTTCATAGTATATTTGACAGGCCCTTTTAATCGTGTTATACCGTACACATGCGCAGAAGCGAAGATGTATTTTATGGCATTCATTTTTATTTACCTTAACATCTTCAGCTCCTCCGCACAGATCCATTTGTTTTTTTTGAGTATAGGAGGAATTTCTATGAATGGTGTTGTTTTAGTCACTTGTGCTATCGTCATCCTGGCGGTAGCCTATCGGTTCTATGGCAAGTGGCTGGCTAAGACGTGGGGCATCGACCCCAACGCCCTGACGCCGGCCCATCGCCTGGAAGATGGCCAGGATTATACGCCGTCTTCTAAGTTCACGGTCTTTGCCAATCAGTTCTCGTCCATCACCGGTGCCGGCCCCGTCACGGGCCCGATCATCGCCGCTGCCTACGGCTGGCTGCCGGCTTTCTTATGGCTCATGATCGGCGGCGTCTTCTTCGGTGCCGTCCAGGACTTCGCAGCCCTCTACGCATCCATGAAGAATGACGGCAAATCCATGGGCGTCCTCATCGAAAAGTACATCGGCACGACGGGCCGCCGCCTGTTCCTGCTCTTCTGCTGGGTCTTCAGCCTGCTGGTCATCGCCGCTTTCGGCGATATCGTCGCTACGACGTTCAATGGCTTTGCCAAGGATGGATCCATGGTCCTGCCCAATGCGGCTGCCGCTTCCATTTCCATGCTGTTCATCTTCGTCGCCATTGCCTTTGGCCTGTTCATCAAGAAGTTCAATCCCAGTGAAAAAGTACGCTTCGTCATCGCCATCGTCCTCTTGATCGCCATGCTCTATGTCGGCATCGACCTGCCGATTTACCTGGACCGCATGACCTGGCTGTACATCATCTTCGCTTATATTTTCTTTGCTTCCATCATGCCCATGTGGCTCCTGAAACAGCCGCGCGACTACATCAGCGCCTTCCTGCTGCTCATGATGATCGCCGGCGGCGTCATCGGTATCTTCATCGCCCAGCCGACGCTGAATATGCCGGCCTTCACGTCCTTCTCGGTCGGCGGCAAGGATTTGTTCCCAATCCTGTTCATCACCATCGCCTGCGGTGCCGTTTCCGGCTTCCACAGCCTCGTTTCGTCCGGTACGTCGTCGAAGACCCTGGATAAGGAACAGGATTCGGTCTTTGTCGGCTACGGTTCCATGTGCGTCGAATCGGTCTTAGGCGTCGTTTCCCTGGTCATCGCCTGCGCTGCCGCTTCCAACGGCCACGTCGCTTCGGGCACGCCGTTCCAGATCTTCTCCGGCGCCGTCGCTGGTTTCTTCACCATGTTCGGCCTGTCCCAGACGGCAGCTGCCTGCATCATGACCATGTGCGTATCGGCCCTGGCCCTGACGACCCTCGATGCCGTCGGCCGTATCGGCCGTATGTCCTTCCAGGAACTGTTCAGCGTCGATGAAGGACAGGAAATGAACACGATCCAGAAAATCTGCGTCAATAAGTATTTTGCTACGGTCATCACCTTGTTCTTCGGCTTCCTGCTCTGCTTAGGCGGCTACATGAACATCTGGCCTCTCTTCGGCTCGGCCAACCAGCTGCTGTCGGCCATGGTCCTCATCTGCCTGACGGTCTTCCTCAAGACGACAGGCCGCAAGAGCTTCATGCTCTACATCCCCATGGTCGTCATGTTCTGCGTTACCATGACAGCCCTCGTCGAATCGGCTTATGCCCTGATCATCAAGATTGCCTCGGGTAACTGGTCGTTCCTCATCGAAGGACTGCAGTTCGTCCTGGCCATCGCCCTCATGGTCCTGGCCATCTCCATCGTCTACTACTGCGGCAAAGAACTCGTCCACGCCGACAACAAAACGGCCCATCACGACGCCCAGCCCACGGCGACGCATTGAGGGTGTCAGCAGTCAGCAGTTAGCGGTCAGTAGTTAGCAGTTAGCAGCTAGGGGTTAGGGGTTAGCTGTTAGACACTAACGGCTAATCCCTAAAAAGGGCCTGCTGTATATACAACAAGCCCTTTTTACTTATAAAAAAATATAATTTATAAAGTTAAATTCCTATCTAAAGCCATAGGTATAACGTTTACATTGTAAAATATGAAAGTTTTTGCTTAAAATCCCTTGACAATATACTCTGTAAAGTGTACACTCTTGGTAACGTTTCCGATAGGAAGCTATTCATTTTAGTCATCAAAGAGGTATGTTATCATGGGGTACTTAAAAAATTTGACCATCATGTGTTGTATGATATGATCGTATTGTACAACCATTCATAAGGACAATACAATACGAAACCTATTCATCCAGAGCAGCTGAGGGACTGGCCCGATGACGCTGCGGCAACCTACGTAGGTAAGGTGCCAATTCCAGCAGGAAATAACCTGGCAGATGAAGTCATGGGCATACGTCTATTTATAGCGCCATCTGCATCAGCAGGCGGCGCTTTTCTTTTTGCCAAAAAGGAGCTGAGTACATGGAGCATGTGGCAACGTATTTGACAGAGCTGATTGGCAACACGCCGCTCTTGGAACTGACTCATTGGCAGGCTCGGCACGGCCTCAAGGCCCGCGTCCTGGCCAAGCTGGAGTACATGAACCCCTTGGGCAGCGTCAAGGACCGCGTAGCGGCAGCCATGATCGACGAAGGGATACGGCAGGGGAAGATCAACAAAGATACGGTCATCATCGAACCGACGAGCGGCAATACCGGCATCGGCCTGGCCCTGGTCGCCGCCGTGAAGGGCCTGCACCTGATCTTGACCATGCCCGATACGATGAGCCTGGAACGGCGTAAGATCGTGTCGGCCCTGGGGGCGGAAATCGTGCTGACACCGGGCATCGAGGGGATGCGCGGCAGCATCGGCAAAGCCGAAGAATTGAGGGATTCTTACGGCAATGCCTTCATTCCCCAGCAGTTCGACAATCCGGCCAATCCGGCCATCCACCGCCAGACGACGGCGGAAGAAATCTGGCGCGACACGGACGGCAAGGTAGATATCTTCATTTCGTCCGTCGGCACAGGCGGCACCATCACCGGTACGGCCCAGGGCCTGAAAGGCCATAAGCCGGACGTCCAGATCGTCGCCGTCGAGCCGAAAGATTCCGCCGTCCTGCACGGCGGCCGGCCGGGCCCGCACGCCATTCAGGGGATTGGCGCCGGGTTCATCCCGAAAGTTTTGGATATATCTCTCGTAGATGATGTGATCGACGTATCCAATGAGGACGCCTACGGCCGGGCCAGGGAAGTCGCCAAGACCGACGGCCTTTTGGTCGGCATTTCGTCCGGTGCGTCGCTGCAGGCGGCCCTGGAACTGGCCAGCCGGCCGGAAAACGAAGGCAAGACTATCGTCGTCCTCCTGCCGGATGGCGGCGAACGCTATTTATCGACGGCTTTATTTGAGGGGTAAGGAATCTAAGCCGGTATAGAGGGGGAAAGAAAATGAACAAGAAGCGCATCATAGCTATACTGGCTTTTTCGGCGGCACTCGCCGTCGCCGGGGCCCTGGCTGGCTGCGGACGCAGCGATGACGCCGGGGGCGGCGGCACGATGACGCTGACCAATGTCTCGTATGATCCAACCCGTGAGTTATATAAAGAATACAATGAATTATTCCAGCAGCACTATCGTGAGACGACAGGCAAGGATATCCGCATCATCCAGTCCCATGGCGGATCGGGCAGTCAGGCCCGGTCGGTCATCGAAGGCAGCAAGGCCGATGTCGTGACCCTGGCCCTGGCCCACGATGTGTCGCTCATCGAAAGGGCCGGCCTCATCCATGAAGGCTGGCAGGGGGATTTCGCCAACGATTCGGCGCCGTACACGTCGACCATCGTCTTCCTGGTCCGCAAGGGGAACCCGAAAGGGATACGCGACTGGGACGACCTGGTAAAGCCCGGCGTGAGCGTCATTACGCCGGACCCGAAGAGCAGCGGCGGCGCCTGCTGGAACTTCCTGGCCGCCTGGAGCTGGGGCCTTGACCATTTCGGGGGAAATGAAATCAAGACCCGGGCCTTCATGACCGACTTGTACCGCAATGTGACGGTCATGGATTCCGGCGCCCGCGGCTCGACGACGACCTTTGTCGAAAACGGACAAGGTGACGTCCTTATCGCCTGGGAAAACGAAGCGCTTTATTCGATGCGCGAATATCCCGATAAGTTCGACCTCGTCGTGCCCAGCATCAGTATCCTGGCCCAGCCCAGCGTGGCTGTCGTCGACCGCCTGGCCCGGCGCAAGGGTCATGAAGAGGCGGCTCATGAATACCTGGCCTACCTCTATTCCGATGAGGCCCAGGAACTGGCCGCCAAGAACGGTTTCCGGCCGTCTAATCCGGATATCCTCCGGCGTTATGCCGACCGCTTCGATCTCAAGGTCAAGCTGACCAAGATCAGCGATTTCGGCGGCTGGGAGGCTGCGTATGTTAAATTTTTCAACGACGACGCCTTGTTCGATAAGATCATGGCCGACGTCAACGGCGATGCATAGGAGGGGAGCCGGATGAAACACTTTTTTGCCCGTTCCGGCGGGCGCAATCAGATTATTCCCGGCTTCGGCCTGTCCATGGGCATGACCCTTACCATGTTGTCCCTGCTCATCCTCATCCCGCTGGCGTCGGTCCTGGCGCACTCCCTGCAGCTGACGGCCAATGACTATGCCAAGCTCATCACCAACAGCGGCATCCGCAACGCCTTCATCACCAGCATTTCCTGTTCTGTCCTAGCGGCTTTGGTCAACTGCGTCTTTGGCTTCATCCTGGCCTGGGTCCTGGTCCGCTACGATTTCTTCGGGAAACGTCTCTTGAACGGCGTCATCGAACTGCCCTTTGCCTTGCCGACGGCTGTCGCCGGCATCACCCTTTCCAAGCTCTATTCCGATACGGGCTTCTTCGGAAGTTTCTTTGCCAGCTATGGCATCCAGATCGCCTATACCAAGATCGGCCTGACCATCGCCATGGTCTTCGTCGGCATCCCGTTCGTCGTCCGCTCGATCCAGCCGGTCCTGGAGAAGCTCGACCCGACGTATGAAGAAGCGGGCAGCATGCTCGGCGCGTCGCAGTTCACCATTTTCCGGCGCATCATCTTCCCGGAACTGCGGCCGGCTCTGTTGACGGGCTTCGGCCTGGCTTTTGCCCGGGGCCTCGGCGAATACGGCAGCGTCATCTACATTTCTGGCAACAGTGCCAAGCATCATACGCAGGTCGTTTCTTACGTCATCATGCAGAAGCTCAATTACGTCGATTACGCCAGCGCCACGGCCATCGCCCTGGCCATGCTGGTCATCGCCTTTGTCACACTGTTTTCTATCAATATGATCCAGGTCCATCAGGCCCGGCGCGTCCAGTAGAGGAGGGGAGCCATTATGAAACACAGTAAGACGGAAATCGCCTTGCTCACGATCAGCGTCGTCTTCATCGTGGTCATGCTCATCGTTCCCCTCGTGTCGGTCCTCACCAACTCGCTGGCCGAAGGCTGGGACTTTTACGTACAAGCCCTGACGACGCCATACGTCCTGTCGGCCCTGCGCCTGACCCTGATCGCCACGGTCGCCGCCGTCATCGTCAATACTATCGTCGGCCTCGGTGCGGCCTGGGCTATTTCCAAATTCGACTTCCGGGGCAAGCATTTCCTGACGACCCTCATCGATATACCCTTTTCCATCTCGCCGGTCATCGCCGGCCTGGCCTTCATCATGACCTTCGGCCGCATGGGCTGGATCGGTCAGTGGATCGAAGTCCTCAACGACTACTGGGGGACGGATATCCAAATCGTCTTTGCCGTTCCCGGCGTCATCTTGGCGACGATTTTCGTCACCTTTCCCTTCGTCTTCCGGGAAATCATCCCCGTCCTCAGCACCAACGGGCGCGATGAAGAGGAAGCGGCGGCCCTCATGGGAGCCAGCGGCTGGACTATTTTCTTCCGCATCACCCTGCCGCAGATCAAATGGGCCCTGCTCTACGGCATCGTCCTCTGCACGGCCCGGGCGCTGGGCGAATTCGGTGCCGTCAGTGCCTTGTCGAAACTGCGCGGCGAGACTTTTACGCTGCCCCTGGAAATCGACGCCCTCTATCAATCGGGGTCGGCCGATGCCATTACGGCGGCCTTTGCCGTATCGTCACTGCTCGTCTTATTAGCCATCATCGTCCTGCTGCTCCGGACTTTCCTCGAAGCCAAGGCCGATAAAACGTCATAAAGGAGGTGAAGCTCATGTACGTCGAAATGAAACACATCGAAAAGAATTATGGGTCCTTCCACGCGTCGCGCGACGTTTCCTTTGGCATCGACAAGGGCAAGCTCGTCGCCCTCCTCGGTCCCAGCGGCAGCGGCAAGACGACGATCCTGCGCATGCTGGCCGGCCTGGAGAATCCCAACAGCGGCGACATCTTCATCGACGGCCGCCGGGTCAACGACATTCCCGCTGCCAAGCGGGGCATCGGCTTCGTCTTCCAGAACTACGCCTTGTTCCGCTATATGACCGTCTACGACAACGTCGCCTTCGGCCTGGAAATCCAGAAGCGGCCGAAAGAGGAGATACGCCAGCGCGTATTGGAGATGATCGACCTCGTCGGCCTGTCGGGCATGGAAAAGCGCTATCCCAACCAGCTCTCCGGCGGCCAGCGCCAGCGCGTGGCCTTTGCCCGGGCCCTGGCGCCGAATCCCCAGGTCCTGCTCCTGGATGAACCTTTTGCCGCCATCGACGCCAAGGTCCGTCAGGAACTGCGCAACTGGCTCAAGGATACGATTCACCGCGTCGGCATTACCAGCATCTTCGTCACCCACGACCAGGACGAAGCCGTCGAAGTGGCCGATGAAATCATCATCACCAACCACGGCCATATCGAACAGGTCGGGACGCCGCTGGATATTTACCGCCAGCCCAGGACGCCCTTTGTAGCTCAATTTATCGGAACTCCAGTTGTCATCGACAACTGCAACATCCTCACGGGATTCCTGCAAGTCGGAGCGGGCAAACAAGCCATCGTCCGACCGGAGTTCCTTAAAATTTACAAACACGGCACGATGAAACAGTATATCAGCGCTGCTGAAGAAGGGACGGTCGAAGCCGTCGTCTTCCGCGGCAGCCACCTCGACGTGACCGTCCGCATCAAGGGCCTGGCCATCCACGGCGAATATTCCTTCGACGACCCGCCACTGTCTGTCGGCGAGACCGTCCAGGTCCTCATTTACCGCTTGTACGTCCTCGACGGCGACAAGACGTATTTAAAAGAAAACAGCGCCATGACCTCGGCTGACGTTTTCTATATTTAACGAAGGAGTCTATGTTATGCAGATTACCAGCGAGAAGATCATCCATACGGATGTCCTCATCATCGGCGGCGGGACGGCCGGCTGTTATGCCGCCCTGACCCTCCGCAGCCTGTCTGATGCGTCCGTGGTCATCGCCGAAAAGGCCGATATCCGCCGCAGCGGCTGTCTGGCAGCCGGCGTCAATGCCCTGAACGCCTATATCACCAAGGGCCATACGCCGCAGTTCTACGTCGACTACGCCAAGAAAGACGCAGCCGGTATCGTCCGGGAAGACTTGCTCCTCACCATGTCCGAAGGCCTCAACGAAGTCACCAGGAAGCTGGAAGACCTGGGACTGGTCATCTTGAAGGACGAAAAAGGAGAATACGTCGCCCGCGGCACGCGCAACATCAAGATTAACGGCGAAAATATCAAGACCATCCTGGCCGACGCCGTCAAGAAGCTCGATGGCGTCCAGGTCATCAACCATCTGAATATTACCGACTACATCGTCCGCGACAATACCATGGCCGGCGCCCTGGGCTTCGATATGCGCACGGGCACGGCCTATGAAATCCGGGCCAAAGCCGTCCTCTGTGCCACAGGCGGCGCAGCCGGCCTCTACCGGCCCAACAATCCCGGTTTTTCCCGGCACAAGATGTGGTACTGTCCCTTCAACACCGGTGCCGGCTATGCCATGGGCATCCGGGCCGGGGCCGAAATGACGACCTTTGAAATGCGCTTCATCGCCCTGCGCTGCAAGGATACCATCGCGCCGACAGGGACTATCGCCCAGGGCGTCGGGGCCAAGCAGGTCAACGCCCGCGGTGACGTATATGAACAGAAATACGGCCTGACCACGTCCCAGCGCCTGTACGGCACGGTCCGGGAAACGCTGGATGGCAACGGTCCCTGTTATCTCCGCACGGAAGGCATCACGCCGGCTCAGGACGAATCGCTCCTCAAGGCCTACCTCAACATGGCGCCGAGCCAGACTTTGAAATGGATCGAGTCGGGGAAATTGCCGAGTCAGCAGAACGTCGAAATCGAAGGGACCGAACCGTACGTCGTCGGCGGCCATACGGCCAGCGGCTACTGGGTCGACACGAACCGTCAGACGACGATCCGCCACCTCTATGCGGCTGGCGACGTCGCCGGCGGCTGTCCGCAGAAATACGTCACGGGTGCCCTGGTCGAAGGGGAAATCGCCGCCAAGAATATGGTCCGCCAGGGCCTGAGCGATGCATCCGGCCTCGATGAAGCCCAGGAAAAAGCCATCCTCGCCGAAAAGGTAGCCGAATACAACGCCGCCCTCGGTGAGACGGACAGCTTCTTCACTGTGGAACAGCTGGAAGAAGCCATGCAGAAAGTCATGGATACCTACGCCGGCGGCATCGGCAGCCATTACCAGTACAACGAAAAGCAGCTGGCCCTGGCCGATGAAAAGATCGACCAGCTCATGGAACTGGCCGCCCACGTCGGCGCCAGCGATTACCATGAACTGCTCTTCGTCTACGAACTGCGCGAACGGCTGACGGTCTGCAAGGTCCTCATCGCCCACCTGCGGGCCCGCAAGGAAACGCGGTGGCATTCCTTTGCAGAGAACCTCGATTATCCGGAACAGCGTGCGGATTGGCTGAAATACGTCAATTCCCGCATGGACGAAGACGGCCAGGTCCACATGATCTACCGCGATTTAGTACCAGGAGGGGAAACTTATGAGCATACGCATTAAGCAGGAACGCTGTATCGGCTGCGGCCAGTGCATCGACGTCTGCCCGGGCAGCCTCATCGACCGCAACGGCCAGGGCAAGGCCTGGATGCATTATCCCAAGGACTGCTGGGGCTGTGTATCCTGCGTCAAAGTCTGCCCGGTCCAGGCCATCGACTTCTACCTCGGCGCCGATATGGGCGGCCGCGGCAGCACGATGAACGTCACTGCTGACGGCCACTACCTGCATTGGCATATCCATAAGGCCGACGGCAGTGAAAAGACCATCACCGTCGACCGCAAACAGGCGAATTCATATTAATTAGTTTGCCGTTTGTAGTAGCGAGTTTGTAGTAAAAGAGCACCCATTACGGCAAACTGCAGACTATAAACTGGAAACTGCATTTTATCAATAGGGGGATTCATATTATGTGTGCATTATCGCATCTCGACAAGTTAGAGGCCGAAGCGATTTACATCATCCGCGAAGTCGCTGCGGAATGTGAAAAGCCGGTCATGCTCTATTCCATCGGCAAGGACAGTTCTGTCATGCTTCACCTGGCCCGGAAGGCCTTTTATCCGGAAAAGCCGCCTTTCCCGTTCCTCCATGTCAATACGACGTGGAAGTTCAAGGAAATGATCCGCTTCCGCGATGAAACCATGAAGAAGTACGGCCTGCAGCTCATTGAATACATCAACCAGGAAGGCGTCAAACAGGGCGTCAATCCTTTCGATTACGGCGCAGCCTATACGGACATCATGAAGACCCAGGCCCTCAAGCAGGCCCTGCACAAATACGGCTTCACCGCTGCTTTTGGCGGCGGCCGCCGGGACGAAGAAAAATCCCGCGCCAAAGAACGTATCTTTTCCTTCCGCAATGAAGCCCAGGCCTGGGACCCGAAGAACCAGCGCCCGGAAATGTGGAAGCTCTACAATACGCACATCCATAAAGGCGAAAGCATGCGCGTATTCCCCATTTCCAACTGGACGGAAAAAGATATCTGGCAGTACATCAAACGGGAAAACATCGACATCGTCTCTTTGTACTTTGCCAAGGAACGGCCCTGCGTCTATCGTGACGGCAACATCATCATGGTCGACGACGACCGCATGCGCCTCAAGCCGGGAGAAGAAATCATGCACAAGAAGATCCGCTTCCGGACCTTGGGTTGCTATCCTTTGACAGGGGGCATCGAATCCGATGCCGATACGCTGGATGCCATCATCGATGAAACGCTGAGCGCCGTATCGTCGGAACGGACGAGCCGCGTCATCGATAATGAAGCAGCTGGCAGCATGGAACGCAGAAAGAGAGAGGGGTATTTCTAAAATGGATAGAAACGGAAACGGCTTGTTAAAATTTATTACCTGCGGCAGCGTCGATGACGGCAAATCGACACTCATCGGTCATTTGCTCTATGACGCCAAATTGCTCTACGCCGACCAGAAGAAGGCTCTGGAACTGGAAAGCAAGGTCGGCAGCCGCGGCGGGGCCATCGACTACTCGCTGCTCCTGGACGGCCTCATGGCAGAACGGGAACAGGGCATTACCATCGACGTAGCCTATCGCTATTTCAGCACGGACAACCGCAGCTTCATCGTCGCCGACACGCCGGGCCATGAAGAATATACGCGCAACATGGCTGTCGGTGCTTCCTTTGCCGACTTGGCCATCATCCTCATCGACGCCACCAAAGGCGTCCTGGTCCAGACCCGCCGCCATGCCCGCATCTGCGCCCTCATGGGAATCCGCTACTTCATCTTCGCCATCAACAAGATGGACCTGGCCGGCTACAGCCAGGAACGTTTTGAAGAAATCAAGGTCCAGATCGCCAAGCTCCGCGATGAATTGGAACTGGCCAACGTCATCCTCATCCCTGTCTCGGCGACGGAAGGGGACAACGTTACCAAGGCCTCGGCCAATATGCCCTGGTACCAGGGGCCGACCATCCTCGACTATCTGGAAACGGTCAACGTCGAAGAAGACGAAGAAGAAGGCTTTTACCTGCCCATCCAGCGCGTCTGCCGCCCGAACCACACCTTCCGCGGCTTCCAGGGCCAGATCGAAAGCGGCGCCTTGGCCGTCGGCGATACGATTACGACCCTGCCCAGCAAGGAAGAAGCTAAGGTCAAATCCATCCTCATCGGCTTCGATACCGTCGATTCGGCCGTCAAAGGCCAGCCGGTCAACGTCCAGCTCGACCGCGAAGTCGACGTATCCCGGGGCTGCGTCTTTACCAAGGGGACGGACGTCGCCCTGAGTCAGCGCATTACAGCGACCATGCTCTGGATGGATGACCAGGACCTGGCTGTCGGCAAAGAATACGTCGTCAAATTGGGGATCAAGGAAATCGTCGGCGTCCTCACTGATATCGACTACACCATTGACGTCAATACAGGCGAAAAGAAACGCGCTTCGAGCCTTACGAAGAACGAAATCGCCGTCTGCACGCTCTTCCTGCAGGAACCGATTGTCGTCGATACCTTCAGTCATCACAAGGTCCTGGGCGAACTCATCCTCATCGACCGCGTCACCAATATGACCTCGGCCTGCGGCGTCGTCATCGACGTTAACGACACCAACGCCGACCACACCTTCGTCAACGGCTCCCTGAAGGCCCGCGGCGACGTCTTTGAAGACTTCTTCTACGGCATGCAGAGCCTCAATATCACCAAGGCCAAACCGGCCTTCCACCAGTACCACATCGGCGATACGATCCCGACGAAAGGCGAAACCTATGCCTATCCGGATAACTTCGACATCCTCATCCTCCGCGACAAGGTTGCCGTCGAAATCCGCGACGCCAAAGTCGCCAACATCCTGTCCCTCGACGGCTATGCCTATACGGAACAGCCTTTAGCCAACGGCCGCGGCTTTGCCATCAACGTCCATTCGCCGCAGGAATTCGCTGCCTTCAAGGCGGACTACGCCAAGGCCGGGGGAAACTCCGATGCCGAACTCTTCGACAAGTGGATGACTTTTGAAACGTATCGCAAGATTAAATTCCACAACGATTTTGAATGATTATTAACACTCAAAAAGAGGCTGTCTTCAGGCGACAGCCTCTTTTTCTGTATGCAAAGACAGCATGGACTACCGGTAATAAGTTACAGCGTTATGATGAGTCATAGGACCTGAAAAGAAAAGATTATGGGGAAAAGTATAATGTATTTAAATTCCTCAACGATAACGATTTTATATGATAAAAAAGCATAGTATTTAGAAAAAAATTAAAAAAACTGTTGCTACGGCAACGGTTTTTTTCTTCTCCCGCTGTTATCATAAAATCAACGAGGCGGCTTATGATGTCGTCACGGTGTATGTGAAAAAAATAATTTGTTTATCCATTATATTTGTCATTTATTTCTTTAGAAAGAGGGTAACAGCATGGGCTATCAATTAAATGCAGATGCATTGAACACGGTCTTTGCCAAATGGTCGGATACGTATGACATTTACGCTCCGAAACTGTTTGCCGGCACGGGACGTTCTTCGATGCAGGACATCGTACGCTATGGCAAGATCACCAAGCCGGAAGAAATCGTTTGGGACAAACGGTCCGACTACTCGGCAAAAGACGTTTTATTGCCCGTTTGCCAGACGTTGTTCTATTTCAATGAAAATACCGTCACCGAAGCCGAAGCCCCGGAAAAGGGTGCCATCATTTTGCTGCGCAGCTGCGACTTGCACGCCATCAAGCGCTTCGACTACATGTACCTCCAGAACGGTCCGGAAGACTATTATTACAAACGCGTCCGCGACCGCGTCAAATTCGTCCTCATGGGCTGCAGCCAGGAATTCGACAACTGCTTCTGCGTTTCCATGGGCACCAATACCAGCGATAACTACGATGTCGCCTTGAACGTCAAAGACGGCCAGTATTTCCTCGATGTCAAAGATGACGTCCTTGGGAAAGCTGTCAGCGAAGCCAAGGCACCGGAAGTCGACGTCGTCCCGGACCATGTGACGGAAAACAAGCTCCAGGTACACATTCCGGAAAACCTCTCGTCGGCTATCGCCAAATCCCACGTATGGGATGAATACGACAAGCGCTGCATCAAATGCGGCCGCTGCACCCTGGCCTGTCCGACCTGTACCTGCTGGTCCATGCAGGATGTGTTCTTCACGGAAGACCATAAAGCCGGTGAACGCCGCCGTGTACAGACGTCCTGTATGTTCGACGACTATACCCTGGTTGCCGGTGGCCTTTGCTTCCGCAAGAAGGCGGGCGAACGGATGCGCTTCAAAGTGCTCCATAAGACGCTGGAATTCAAACAGCGTTCCGGTTTCCAGATGTGCGTAGGCTGCGGCCGCTGCGATGCCATCTGTCCGGAATACATTTCGCTCAGCCATTGCATCAATGTCAAACTGCCGGAAGGCATGAAGGAGGTCACAGAGAATGAATAACGAATATTTACCGTTCCGTTCGGAAATCTTAGAAGTCATTAAACATGCTGATGTGGAATATACCTTCCGTATGTCCTATGACCGCGGCAAAGAACATCCGGTCAAACCGGGCCAGTTCTTTGAAATCTCTATCCCGAAATACGGTGAAGCGCCCATTTCCGTCAGCGGCATTACCGACCATTCCCTGGATTTCACCATCCGTAAAGTCGGCAGCCTGACCGATGAAATCTTTGAAAACTACGTCGGCGGCCACTTCTTCATGCGCGGGCCTTATGGCAACGGCTTCGACGTCAATATGTTCAAAGGCAAGGAAATCGTCCTGGTCACAGGCGGCTCCGGCTTGTCCCCGGTCCATGGCGTCATCGACTACTTCGCCGATCACATGGACGAATGCAAGAGCCTGACTGTCATCTCCGGTTTCGAATCGCCGGCAGACATCCTCTTCAAAGCAGACCTCAAACGCTGGATTGACGACGGCATGAACTTCATCTGCACCGTCGACAAGGCTCCGGAAGAAGGGGATTACGACGGCCATGTCGGCTTGGTCACCCAGTATATCCCGGAACTGCCCCTCAAGGACTTCGACAACGCCATCGCCGTCGTCGTCGGTCCGCCGATGATGATCAAGTTCTCCATCCAGGAATTGATTAAACTCGGTTTCGATGAAGAAAAAATCTGGCTCTCTGAATCGCGCAAAATGTGCTGCGGTCTCGGCAAATGTGGCCACTGCCGTATTGGCAAAGTCTACGTCTGCCAGGACGGGCCGGTATTCAAATACACCGAACTTCGTACATTGATCGACTAGGAGGCTGATACATTATGGATATGAATTGCGGTAAGTTAAAGAAATACGCTTTCCGGGTAACAAAAAATCGTAATATGGCTTCAGCCCGTGTACGTGTACCCGGCGGTTCCCTGAATGCCAAGGTCCTGGGCCAGGTCCAGCATATTGCCGAAACGTACGGTAATGGCGAAATCCATCTGACCATCCGTCAGGGCTTTGAAATCATGGGGATTCCCTTTGAAAAAGTTGAAGAAGTAAAGAAGGCTCTCCAGACGATCATCGATGAACTCGACATCAATCAGAGCGAACGAGGCGCTGGTTTTGAAGCGTCCGGTACCCGAAATGTCATGGCCTGCGTCGGCAACCGCGTCTGCCCCTTTGGCAACTACGATACGACGGCCCTGGCGAAACGGATCGAAAAGGCTATTTTCCCGAACGACCTGCACGTCAAAGTCGCCCTTACAGGCTGTCCCAACGACTGCGACAAAATCCGCATGCATGACTTCGGCGTCATGGGCATGACGGAACCTCAGTTCGATGCCAGCCGCTGCGTCAGCTGCGGCATGTGCGTCCGCAAGTGTAAACAGCTTTCTGTCGAAGCCTTGCAGATGAAGAATTTCCGTCCTGTCCGCAATGTCGAAAAATGCATCGGCTGCGGCGTCTGTGTCTGGGCCTGCCCGAACCGTGCCTGGACGCGCAGCAAGGAACAGTATTTCCGTATCACCCTTTTGGGCCGTACAGGCAAAAAGAACCCGCGCATGGGCGTCGATTTCATCAAATGGGCCGATGAAGACAGCGTCGTGAAGATTATCTCCAACGTCTATGCTTTTGCCAAGAAATATATCGACCCGACCGCTCCGGGTGGCAAGGAACATATCGGCTACATGGTAGACCGTACGGGTCCGGAAGAATTCATCAAGTTCATCCTCCAGGACGTCCATCTGCCGAAGAAGGCGGAAATCTACCGTCCTCTTAACTGGTCCGGTATCCGCTATGTCGGCTTGAAATCGGAACCGTTCTACGTCGGCAAAGACGTAAATCCGGCCGATCTGGATGTATTCCAGAAACCGTTGCCGCTGAAATAAGGAGGAGCCTATGTACAACGACGAATACGCTGCGACCGCGGCCGGGGCAGCTGCGAAAGTAGGCCTCTTGAAGAAGAATCCCCTGGGATACTTCCTGTTGTCGGCCTTAGCCGGTGCCTATATCGGCTTTGGCATCCTCCTGTCCTTTACGGTCAGCGGGACCTTGGGAGCCATTCCCATGACTAAGATCGCCATGGGCCTGTCCTTCGGCATCGCCCTGAGCCTGGTCATCATCGCCGGGGCGGAACTGTTCACGGGTAACGCCTTCGTCCTCTACAATGGCTGGCGGTCGAAGACGGTCACCTTGACGGACGTCATCCGCCTGTGGGTCGTCTGTTACCTGGGCAACTGGTTCGGCGCCATCGTCCTGTCCCTGCTCTTCTATGGTGCTGCCGGCACGGCTGGCGGCGTCGGCCAGGCTTTGGCCCATGCCGCTGCCATGAAGATGAGCTTGCCGCCGCTGGTCCTCTTCCTCAGAGGTATCCTCTGTAACGTCCTGGTCTGCCTGGCCGTCTGGTGCGGCTTCCGCTGCAAATCGGACAGCGGCAAACTGATCATGGTCTTCTGGTGCCTCTACGCCTTCTTTACCTGTGGCTTTGAACACAGCGTAGCCAACATGACCGTCCTGACCCTGGGTCTGCTGAATCCCGCCGGTACGGCCGTCAGCGTCGGCGGTTACCTCTACAACCTGGCCTTCGTCACCTTAGGCAACATCGTCGGTGCCGTCCTCTTCCTGTCCATTCCCTACGGCATCGCAGCCAAAAAAGATTAGTGGCTCGTGCTCGTGGCTCTCCTTATAGGAGAGCTGTCAGCGAAGCTGACTGAGAGGTTGCTCTTTCTTTATAGTAGAGTAGTCCGTGATTGGTAGGGGCGACCACGTGGGGCGCCCGTCAGGGATGATAGGACATATCCCGGAGCGGGCTCGCCACGTGCGAGCCCCTACAGAAAAGGGACCTCACACGATGGTTTTTGCCATCATGCGAGGTCCCTTTGCCTTATAGTTTGTAACAAAGAGTTTGTAGTTTGCAGAGAAAACCTTTAAATTTAAAGCCATCTGCTAACCCCTAGCCACTAACTGCTAACCACTAAAAAAGGCGCTGTCTTCATGCGACAGCGCCTTTTTTCAATACAGCGTCACCCGCTGCTGGTTTATTTCGATGAGGCCTTCGTCTTTCATGTGAGCCAGTTCCCTGGCAACAGCCGTGCGGTCGGCACAGAGATAGTCAGCCAGCTGGGTCCGGGTCAGGGGGATGGTGAAGGTCTGGCTGCCGGCCTGTTCAGACTGGAATGAGAAGTAGGTCAATAGTTTCTTGCGCAGCTTCTTCTTGGAAACGACTTCTAGTTTGGTCAGCAGCTGGGCATTCTTGTCAGCCATGAGATGCAGCATGTTCTCGATGAGCTGGTGATGGAAGGGACAGGCATTGGTACAGATGTGCAGGACCTTCTGGAAGGGGAGGACCAGGAACTGCGTGTTCTTGACGGCCTGGAAGGTTACGATGGATTGCAGGATTGTGCCGCAGACGAAGGTTTCGCTAAAGAGGCCGCCGCTGCGGATGACGGCCAGGACGGCTTTGTCGCCCCAGCGGTCTTCATGGATCATATGGACTTCGCCGCTGAGGACGATGCCGATGTAATTCACTTCATCCTGGGCCAGGACGAGGAATTCCCCTTTGCGGACTGTCCGGACCCGTGCGCCCAGGCAGGTGAGCATGGCCTTCCTTTTTTCCTGGCTGATGCCGGAAAATAAGGGAAGGTTATCGGGCAGGACCACCGAGAAATCAGACATGAGAAGACCTCCCTTAATACCGACGATAGAGGCCGATGACTTTGCCTAAGATTTGGCAATCCCGGGTATAAATCGGTTCGTATTCGTCATTTTCCGGCTGCAGGCGGATCGTGTCGGCTTCGTGGAAGTAGCGCTTGACCGTCGCTTCTTCGCCAATGAGGGCGACGACGATTTCGCCGTTTTCTGCCGTTTCCTGGCGGCGGACGATGAGCTGGTCGCCTTCGAGGATGCCGGCGTTCTTCATGCTGTCCCCTTGGACGACGAGCATGAAGCAGTCGTCATTGCCGATGAAGTCCGCCGGGAAGGGGTAGACGTCTTCGACACATTCTTCAGCAAAGATGGGGGCACCGGCCCGGACCTGGCCGACCAGGGGCAGGGGGACGATTTTCTTGGACCGCCACGAACCTTCGTCGAGGAGTTCGATGGTCCGGTTCTTGGCTGGGTCGCGGCGGATATAGCCCAGATCTTCCAGGCGGTGGAGATAGCCGTGGACCGTCGACGTTGAGCTCAGGCCGACTTCCTTGCAGATTTCCCGTACCGACGGGGGATAGCCGAATTTATGGACACACGTGCGGATGTATTCTAAGATTTGTTTTTGACGGGTCGTCAGCATTTTTTCATTATTAATCATATATATCACTCCAGTCTTGGAAAGTTATAACAATTCCAGTATAAGCTACCTTCATTATACCGAAATTCATAAAAAAAATCAAACGTTTGTTCAAAATATCTTGACAGGAACAACCGTTCGACGATATAATAAAACCATCGACGAACGGTTGTTCTAAGAAAATTCGTTCCAGGAACGTTCGTTTCAAAGTCAGGAGTGATTGCCATGAAATATGTCATCTTGGCCATATTGGCCCTCTTTATGTGTACGCAGATCGGCTGGAGTTACCAGTCTTCGCAGGAATTCATTTCCGTCGCCGTCGAACCGGGGCAGACCGTCTGGCAGCTGGCTTCGGTTACAGCCGGTGATGATACGGATGTGCGTGAAGTCATGGATTCGATTTTAAAAGAAAACGGCCTGACCGGCACCAGTGACATCCGTCCGGGCCAGGTCCTGCGCCTGCCGGTAGCCCCAGGCCGGGCCGAACAGGTGCGGACGGTGCTGGCCCGGCAGCTGGTGGATTAGTGAGGGTGAGAATCTTCGGTAATCTTTAAAATCGGGCTGTCGATGAGGCGGTCGGCTTCGTCGATGTAGCGGCGCACGATGGCCTGGGACTTATGCCGGGTCTGGCGCATGATCTGCCGTTCTTCGACGTGATGCTGGGCCGCCGACGTGGCAAAGCCGTGGCGCAGGCTGTGGGCGCCGTAGTCGTCGGGATTCATGCCCATGAGCCCGGCATAGTGCTTGACGATGAGGGCGATAGATTTATCGGAAATCCGAGTTTTACGGACATGATGCCCTTTCGTCAATCCCCGAAAGACCGGCCCGGTCGTGATGCCGCTGACATCGAGCCATTTCTGCAAAGCCGTGACGGCACAGAGGTCCTTGTCTTTGACCATGGGGATGGCAATCATCTGGCCCTGGTCGAACTGGTCCGTCTTCGATTTGCGCAGGGTAATAAGCAGGCCCAGGCGGGTGAATTTCAGGTCTTCCACGTCGATGCCGGCCAGTTCCGACCGGCGCAGGGCTCCGTAGAAGCCGACCAGCAGGATGGCCTTGTCGCGGACCTGCTGGATTTCATCGCCTTCGAGATAGGTCAGCATTTCCTTGATGTCGTCGAAAAGAATCGGCGCCTTGCCGTGCTGGATGGTTCCTTTCATGCGCTTGATGCCCCGCAGGGCGTTCTTGACGATGGGGTAGCGGCAGGGATTCTCTTTGAGGCCGGCGGCGTCGAAATTCTCGGTCAGGGCACTGATGCGCCGGGCGATGGTATTGGCCTTGGCGTTATCGGCCAGGTCGTTGATGTAATTGACGATGGTTTCCGGTTCGGCCGGGAACGACGACAGCTGGTGATAGCTGCACCAGTCGCAGAAGTCATTCCAGTCCGACCGGTAGGCATCGACCGTATTGGCAGCCCGGGCCGTATACAGGCTCTGCCGGGCTTTACTGGATAATTTATCATTCTGGGCAATGACTTCACTGCGGCCGATAAAAAAATTCGGCGCATCCGGTATTTTTGTCATAGTTAAACCTCCTTTGGGCAGTTTACAAAAAACACTTGTGAATCTGCCCTTTTTAGGTATACAATAGAATTATCAAGGGTGAGAGAAGGGGATATCTATGGCTATTCGCAATGGTCCTTTATGGGACAAAGTGATGAAAGGCGCCGTCTGCCTGGGCTTATTCCTGGCTTTTTGGAGCGTCCAGTGGGTCATCCCCGACTTCTATCAGGAACTGTTCCGCCTGAGCCTGGCCGGTGATGTCGACGGCCTCATCGATTATATTTCTTCTTTTGGCATTTATGCTGCCATCATCAGTATCTTCATGATCACTGTCACCGACATGACCGGCCTGCCGTCGATTCCCTTTCTGACCGTCAACGGAGCCATCTTCGGCCTCGTGCCGGGCCTTATTATTTCCTGGGTCGGCGAAGTCTTGGGGACGGAACTGAGTTTTATCATCTTGCGGACGGTTCTGCGCCGCCAGGCCATCCATGTCATTTCCCGTCATCACTTGCGGAATCAGCTCGACAAGTACAGCCGCTTCCCGACGCTGGCCATGGCCCGGTCCATTCCGTATATCCCCAACGTCCCCTTTACGGCTATCGCCGCCGTCAGCCACCTCAGCCAGAAAGACCACTTCCTGGCGACGGCTGTCGGCAAGGTTCCGCGGGTCGTCATCGAAGTCCTTTTAGGCCATGACCTCATCCACCTCAGCCAGCACAGTGGGCGGCTGATGTTCTGGGTCGTCCTGACGGTCCTGATCTGCTACTGCTGGCACCGCCATCAGCAGGCTTAGCGGCCGAAGAGGACCATAATGATGCCGCCCAGGGTCGGCATGGCGACGATAGCCGTCTTGAGCAGGGGCTTAGGGGCTAAGTGCGTGAACTTTGCACCTATATAGGCACCGATGCTCAGGCCCAGCAGGGTCTGGACGAAAATCCACAGGTCCAGGCGGCCGTTGAACAAGTAGCTCAAACCGCCGGCAGCCGAAATGGGCAGGACGATCATCATGCAGGTCCCGATAGCGTGGAGCAGGGAAATGCCGAAGACGACCATCAGGGCCAGCTGGATAAAGGCTGCTGCGCCGATGCCGAAGGCACCGGACAGGAAACCGACGATGAGGCCCGTAATGATGCCATAGACATAGAGCTTCCGGCCCGTCAGGGCTGTCGTCCGTACGGGAAAATGATGAGTCAGCCAGGCGTCTTGGTAGAGGCGGACATAGAGAATCAGGCCGGAAGCGATGAGCATGAGCGACGTCATCGTCGCCAGCAGCTCAGACGGCATGATGTTGGACACATTGGCGCCGGCAATCGAGCCGATTATACCGCTGCCGCCGATGATGGCCCCAGGCTTCACATCGACTTCATGTTCCCGGTAATGACTGACCGTCCCGGAAATCATGGTAAAGGTCATGGCCGCCAGGGCGACGGCCAGGGCCGTATGGACGGGAACACCGAAACCGACCGTCAGCAGCGTAATCGTGACGCCGGCGCCGCCCGCCCCAACAAAGCCGATGACAGAGCCTAACAAAATCATGGCAACGAAAATCATAACGAAAAATCCCCCTAATACTCTAATATATCTAAATTTTATGATTATATTTTACTACCGTTAGTAGTGATACACAAAAGAAAGTTGCTATCTCGGAGTTACAAATATCAAAAAAAGAAACAGACGCTTCTGCCAACAATATACCCTCTGATTTTATTCAAATAAAAAAGACGGCCCCTCCCTTCGCACATCCGCAAAGGACGCGCATAGCGGGAGCGAACCCTCTTTTATATGGTAAGTGTATCAGATTTATTGGTCGGAATCAAGAATACAGAAATACATGGCTCAAGAAGGCGATTTGCCATTTAGCGATAGCTGACATCTTTTCGCAAAAGGGCTGATAAGTAGCTGACATGTGGCATTACTTTTGTTGTATTCTACGGCGATATAAATAATACATAGTGCCAACGTAAATAATGCCATGAAAATAATAAATATGATCCCAATAATAGTAAGCGTCGTCGTCAAAATATTCTTCAATTCTTAACGGATTGGCATATACACCGAACCTGTCTGAATTTTTTATAGCAATATCGTCTGCTGAGTCATATTTATCAATAGAAGTGTCATGGCCAACGCCATATTTTTTGTCAAGGGTTGCCTTTTGAGAGATTAAGACTTTTTGAAATCTTTCCCTTTCTTCGCTATTTAAGGAGTGGATATAACTATTGACTTCTTTATAATTGCGATAATCACCTCTGTGTTCAAATGCTAATTGGTGAAATCCGTAAGTTACCGCGGTAAATAAAATAAGTGTGATGATACAGCTTGTTATGAATCCCGATTTTGAAAGAGGCCTTTCTTTGGTAGAAAATACCATTATAAGGTACATTCCTAAAATTGTTGTTCCGATACCTACAAGAACACCCACTAGTATTACCACCTTTCTGCGTATGTAAATTCAATCTAATGGGACGTTTGCCT
Organism: Megasphaera intestinihominis; assembly: GCF_040096415.1. Classification (NCBI taxonomy): domain Bacteria; kingdom Bacillati; phylum Bacillota; class Negativicutes; order Veillonellales; family Veillonellaceae; genus Megasphaera; species Megasphaera intestinihominis. Next base: position 626 of record NZ_JBBMEU010000025.1, on the reverse strand, counting down.
CAATAGCTACTACAGTACCGCTATCATTAATAAAAAAGCCCAAATCGGCGCTATTATGGGAATACACCAAAATATGTTTTTGTTCCTTATGTCGAATACGTGTTATATTCACTCCGTATTCATTAATTATATCGTGTATTGTAGAAACGCCAATTGTAATGCCTCTGGGTGTTGCTACTCCTGTTTTCCAGGAATGAATAACAACTACTTTGTTATCAATCAATATCAAGAATCCTAATTGTCCGTCGTACCTTCGGGGCCTTTGATTTTCCTTCTTATACGGGCGTTCTGTCAATTGTATTGAAGCGATTATTTTACCAATACATTTTTCTATGGTAGGCTTGTAAAAAGTATCATTTACATGGACGCCCCCAACAACCCAGTCACTACTTATAGTCGGCGTTGCTGGAATCATGAAATTATTTGACGATCCCGAACGAGATGGAAACAGTAAATTATTGTTTTTGACCTTATTTTTACTTCGATAATAAAAAAACAGCACTTTACAACTTTTACGCTACCTCGGAAGTTGACGAAACCAGTTTACAGAAGGCCTGCACTAAGTCCGTTGGATTTTTTGCGGTTTGGGCTTTAGAGACCAAAGTGCCTAAAAATATTTCACGCTG